>SBGS01000183.1 GCA_006226555.1 Bacteroidota bacterium | reverse complement strand
AATGACGAAACGGAAAGGTCATTTTATCGCCGCATGATCTCAAATTTTGTTTATGCATCAAAAGAGCATTTACGTGAAGGCGTAAAGTGGGAGGAGTTGGAACTGGTGGCTGGAGAAAAGGAAATGCTTTCAAGAAAAGAACACGTTCCCGCTGCAATCGTTCAAGAGATGTCGATTAGGATACAACAGCATTATAAAGAAGGCTTGATATCCGGAGAAGAGCTCCTGCTGATCGATCATAATCTAAATGCATTACTGGACAGTCACGGGGCATGCGAGCGAATTCGAAATACCCCCATTCCATTTTCATATAGTCTCTTTCTGAAGAAGTTCATATTCATTTACGTTACGACCCTTCCACTTGCGTTCGTGCATATGTTTGGATTTTATTCTGCATTGATAGCTACGTTTGTTTTTTATGTACTGGTTTCTATGGAAGTGCTGGCAGAAGAGATCGAAGATCCGTTTGGAACGGACGATAACGACCTACCTCTTGACGAGATTTGTGAACGTATTCGACTGAATGTCAGGGAAATAATTCATTAATTTGTGTAAACAAACCACACTATGAAAAAAGCATTACTTCTCATTCTGTTATTAGGATCACATGTGAACGCTCAGACCACGCGAGTATCAACTGCGGACGGTGATTTTTTGAACCCATTGAACTGGAGCCCGATAGGTATTCCGGCTAATGGAGACAATGTTACGGTAAACCATAACATGACACTTTCAACGGATATTTATTATACTTCCGGAACGATCACAATCTCTGCATCAGGATCCTTAATGGAGGACGCCACAGATAGAAATTTTTGGGTAGATGGAACAGGAAAGATCGTCAACCATGGGGTATTTAAAACACATTTGTTCCTCGCTTCGCCGAATACAACGGTACATAATTTTGGAACATTCGCCTCTTTGGACAGCGTCTGGACACAAACACATTTGATCAATTTAGGTCAGATTGAAGTATTTGACCTATTGAACGATGAAACGGCCAAGTTTACCAATGAGGGTACGCTCACGGTGTTGAACGACATGAATAACCAGGGTTTATTGATCAATAAAGCTTGGGGTTCGATTGATCTGACAAACGACTTTTCGAATTGTAACATCCAAAATCTGGATGCGGTAGTTGAAAACGAGGGAATCTTTTGTGTTGGGAATAACCTCTCGAATTGTATGGGTGACACACTAAGAGGAAGTGGTCACTATTATATAGGCAATGCGGGTTCAAACTTGGGTGTTTTGGCTGGGAGCGCAACGTTTCATACACCGTCCGGATCGTTTGCTATTTCAGGGAATATAGGAGCAAATGTTACCTTGACAACAGGAGCATGTGCGTTGACGGTACTAAATGAATCACAAGGGGTAGATGAAGTGTACCCTAACCCAACAAAAGGGCTTATCAATACGAGTGCTGTAGGAACATTCAAGATTTATGGATTGAATGGTTCAATAGTTCTGGAGGGCAATACAGAAGGAGTTATTGACATCACGCATCTAGAAGAAGGAGTTTATCTGTTGGAGATAAATGATCTTCGTGAACGAATTGTCAAGTTCTGATCAACCTTTAACCGTCATTAAACGAAGATACATAAGGTAATCTTCCAATGAAGCGTTGAGCATAAGGTGGATGGCAGTGTTTTTCTTATTCTTTTTCATGGCGTCTTGTAATTTAAGTTTCCAAGACGTTTTCAAAAGGCGTGCCAAAAACGAAAAACCAAGTGTTTATAAGGGTTCTGAGTCCATTGCGGACTTCATGTTTTCTAATGTTTCTCTCTTGACTAGAAAATAAGCCCCCTCCATTTTATTGTCGACCTTCACGGTGTTTTTATCAACCTTATTTCGGTTTACATTGTAATGTTCTCCAATGATCCGCGTATCTGTGTTCAGCACCTTTTCACACGTGTTGAAGAACTTATATACATCCTCTTTTCTCCCCAGATAAACGGATGCTGTGTCATTTAGCTTTTTAAGGTTTCTATACTCAATTACATAAGTAGAAGGACCATTCGATTGAGAAATACGAATAAGTCGGTTGGTATTGTTGATCACATAAACATTGGCAGTGTCTTGGGCGAAAGTAAAACCACCGACTACTAGAAATAAAGCAAATAACAGATGTTTCATGATACAAAGCTAAGGAATTCGAGACACACAAGTTAATCAAATTCCTGCTTTGTGTGATGATGACCTACTAGGCCTTGGCCATTTGGGGCACCTTAACAGTAACATCCAAAGACACATTAAGGTCTACTAGTATGTCTTCAGATTCTGTTTCGGCCAGCAATTGATTGATCTGATTTTTCTTTGAAATAAGCATTCTAAGATTATCATCCAGTTCATTTAGGCCATTCATATGAGTTCGCTCCCATTCAGCAAATTGCTGCAGACGACGATTTCTAATATAATCATCGATCAATTTTGTTATAAGATCTCTTGCCTTAGTGAGAGAAATATCGCTTTCCTGGATCAGTAATTTTTCCGTTTTCATGACTGTCGATTAAATATGAATTAGTTCTTTTTGTGTTTTTCTTGCTGGGATGGATTGTTGTTCCGTTGAAAGCTCCTCCCATTGATATTCTTTTTGATATCGTTTCACGATCTTTCCTTCATCATTAAGCTGCAACAGGTGAATCCATCCGTTGTCGCATAAATTGCGAACACTTTCGTGTTTTTCGAGAATGCCATTTATAGCACTTAGGGGAGCTTGTATCACAACACTCAGTCTATAAGGAGTATGCTCGAAAGAAGTTCCGTTGTGCACTGATTGGATCGGAAGTCCGATACGCAGATCTCCACCGGCACCTTCCAAAACACCAATTCCGGATGTCACATTGTGCAGTGTTTTATTACCTGCGCCAAAGTGATCAGGGTCTACAGTGCTCGCAAAGTATTGTAAGTTGATCCAGCTGGTTACAACCATTGGAGCGGTCATAATACTTTCAAGTACGCGATACTCCGGGTCTTTATCATGATTGTAGTTGTGCAGGAACGATTTTCCTTCAAGATCGATCCCTTTACTGTGGTTTCTATCTGCGATAATGAATGAGCTACAGCCTGCAAGTCCCCATTCAGGACGAACTTGAGCCCAATCTTTACTCCTTTTCACAAAAGTTTTAAGATCTTTTGCCTGATCAATACTTAGTCTTGAAGAGCGTTCAAGGCGAGTTCCATAACCGGCTTTGTCGAGAATCTCCTTGAAAACCATATACTGTTCTTTGTGTGATGCCGGAATTGCATTTTCCCTTAATACAGTGACCTTGTCGGTAGTAGTATCGTGTAAACCGGCTATAAACAATGTATCTGAAGGAATATGGATGCCCTTCTCGACCAAACCTTTTCGCACTTCTGGGTCATTAAAAATTTCAGCAGCAGTGAGGGCATTTGCTTCACCGGAATGTCCTCCGCATGCACCACAGTCGAGACCGGCCGCGTGCGGATTATTTGTAGAGCTTGATCCATGACCTGCAATAAGGATCAGAGGTGCGAATCTTCCGTGGAATCCCATGGAATTAATTGCTCCGGAAGCCATATTGATCTTATCTGCTAGGGAAATTCCTGAGAGGTCTACTCCACGCTCATGTATTGCTTTTCGGGATACGCTGTTCTTTTTTGGATCAGTTGCTGGTCTAGTCCATCCCATTGCATCACCAACTAATTTTGGAAGGAAGGTTAACCCCATTGGACTTACAAATCCGAAAGAGGAGATCGGCCCGGATTTAAATGCTTTGAAAGCTTTAATGAACTGAGTTTTGGTTTGACGTGATTTCTGAACGCGTTTGTCGAGCTTAGCATTGTGTAGGGTTTCCTTAACAACCGGTCCGGAAGGAATGAGAACCGGACACTGATTGTTTCCAGCCTCATGTCCAATAGGCAAGTATTGAATAGGAAATCCGAAGAAACCGGCGTATCCCATCGTTTCTGTTTCTGCACTTACATTTTCGAGGTGTCTGCGAAAGACCTCAGAGCGAACATCGATACAGAACATCGCTTGATAATCTGGACGTTCGGTTTTTACTTTGTCTTGTGCTTTCGTGTTGAATTTTTCGATCAGTTTACGTTGATACGATAGGTCGAAAGCTTCCTGAAGGATGATTTTGAACCAGTTGTTTTTTGTTTGATCTTCTGTGCTAGTCTGACCTTCATTTTTTACTTTCTTCCATTCATTCAAAATTCCCTGCTCGCGCAATGAAGCGAATAAGCCGTATTCCCAAGCACAATGAATGGCCAGGAATGATTCCAGTAGAGAGGATTCCTGTGTATAAAGCTTGTTGTTCCAATCAACACCCGCTGCATATGAAGACCAACCAATGGTATTGTAAAGTAATCTTGTAAGATACGTTTCACTTTCCTCTTCATCAATCTTAAGCTGATCCAGCACATATGCGATTACCTCAGTAGGGTTTTCAGGAAGCTCCTTAAGAACACTTTTAAAGGAGTGTAATTTGAAAACCTTGAAGGAAAGATCCAATAATGTTTCATTTCTCCATGAAAGATATGGGGATGAGTTTTTGTCTGATGCATTCCATGTTGATTGGAAAGAGTCGAAATAACCAGATGCCCATGATGAAACATTGTTAACGATTATTCTGTTCCACCCTTTGTTTGTAAGCTCCTCGGCTACGTCGGAAACTGTAGGATACAAACCGTGATTTAGATCTTCCTCGCTAGTTTCTTTTTCAATGCGCTTTAAAAACGCATTTGCTGTAAGGTCTCTTACGTGGTTTTTTTCCAAAGCTTTTTCGATGTCTTCGTTCATGATGACACCATTATCGATCTGTTTCAGATAGTAAGATAGAGGCATGGTCATCGACGACCCCGCGACCTTTTGCATGATTCTGGACGTCTTTTCGAAGCTAAGGGAAGCAAAGCCTTGATAAGGGTTTACGGCGACATAATTTTTCAGAGGCCATACCGGTGCTACCTTAGAGCTCGCCGCTTTGATCTTGTCTTGAATGTTTTGCATGTAAGATAGATTTGATTTATGCTGTAATTCCAATTGAGAAAATGGTTTTTTAGTTATAGTCTTTCCCTGTTAAATGGTTTGTAATTGCGTTCCATAGCGCCGATCATACGGTCAAAGAGCAGGTTGAGGTAAAGACCATTCCTGAGGTGTATTCCGAGGGCCTGATATAAAGTTGTTTGCCTCACTAGTGGAGTGAGATTGTAAAAGATCACCACCGCCACAAAGAGGATCAGAAAAATTAAGCTTGCGGATTGCATCAGTGTTGACATGTCTCCGAGAGCAGGAATCTGCGATGCAATTGCCCCATGCATAAGTGATTCAAACAAGTTGAAGGCTACAATGATCAGAAGAGAAAGTATCGTTACTCCGGCTATTGCAATACCCGTGCTGTTTGAATCAAATGCATTTACAAGAACGGTAATGGTGGCCATAAGGATTACGCTACTAACAAAAAGCATTTGAAGAGATTGCTGTTCCATTTTTCCTCCAAGGAATGCCATAGAGAAGAAAATACCGATGGCAACCAGGGCGCCGATCAGAATGCGTGCGTGTTTTCCTAGACGTGTTACACCAAAACCCTGTTGTGTTCTTATTCTGTCTATTACACTGCCCGATGAAAGAAAGGCGTGTGCTTTGTAAAATGAGTGCGCTGTAAGGTGTAGCAGGGATGCAGGATAAAGACCTAGACCACAGACCATGGTGGTGAACCCCATATGTGCCACACTTGAATATGCTAAAGCTGTTTTGATCGACGTTTGCGTCACGAAGACCAACGCTCCAAAACTTGCAGAGAGCGCACCAATTACAAACAAGCTAAAAGAAGCATACTCTGTGGCGTCCAATAAGTACGAGAATCGGATCATCAGAAATGGTCCTGCGTTGATGAGTCCCGCATGGAGTAGCGCTGAAACTGGAGTTGGGGCCTCCATGACTTCTACTAACCAACCATGAAAAGGTATTTGTGCAGATTTAAGAACGGCTGTTAAAGCCATCAGCAGTGCTGCGATTTCAAGACTCGCATTATTTTGATCCGGCAGGGATTTTAATTGTTCAAATATTGACTCGAGGTTACCCGTTCCAAATTGAAGATAGATCAAAATAAAAGCGATCAACAAAGAAGCATCACCTACTCTGGCGATGACGAATTTTTTGAATGCAGCTGTCTGCGCCTTGTGTCTGTCTCTGTAGAATAAGATCAGGTGATGTAAAGTAATGCTGGTTAGTACCCAGGCAGCGAAGAGCATAAAGATATTCCCGGATAATACAAACAATTGTACAGAACCAATGGTTGCTGCCAATCGCCCTATGAAAATGGCGTGTCTTTTTTCGCCCTCCAAATAACTGTAACTGTAGCGAATTACGATCAAACCAATTATGTTGATCATGGCAACAATTATAATGTTCAGGGCATCGAGTCGAACTGAAAACCCAAGGTCTCTGATTGTGAAAATGTTTGTTTCTAATGTTCCCTGTGTGTAAACCAAATAGCCTCCCAGTATGACCAGAATAAGGCTTAATACTCCTAAAAACCTGAACAAAGAAATAAGGGGTTTAATAGAAGTCTGAATCCTTGATGTTACCCATCCTGTGTAGAAGAGTAATGGAAGTAATAAGAGTAAGAGAGGGACGGAGTTTTGAAGCGTTAATGCAGTCATTCATTTTGATTTGATACTGCAAAGTAAGAGCGCTTAAATAATATATAAAAATATATAATACAA
>SBGS01000229.1 GCA_006226555.1 Bacteroidota bacterium | reverse complement strand
CGATTGAACATCCGGAAAAAACCAAGTGGACGATACAGCAGAAAAGTGTACTACTGTTGTTTTTGTTCATCGTGTTTCTGTGGTCTTTCAGAGAACTGATAATGCATTACACGGGGATCAACTACAAAGATGAAGGACCTGCAATTTTAGGTGCGATTTTATTATTCGTGATTCCTGCTGAAAAAGGGAAGAAGTTACTTGAATGGAAAGATACGAAACAGCTTCCATGGGGAGTATTGTTACTTTTTGGAGGAGGATTGGCACTAGCCAAGATGATGGAAGTGAATGGAGTGGTGAATGACTTGAGCCTGGTATTCGAACGATTTGGAAAAATATCTGTCTTCGTTTTGTTACTCGTACTTGTTGGTATTGCGATCTACGCAACCGAAGTTATGTCTAACCTGGCACTTGTGACCGTATTCGTCCCTGTTGTTGCCGTATTTGCCATTAATAGCGATTATTCGGTATTGCAACTTTGTATGCCTGTTACATTAGCTGCTTCATGTGCATTTATGCTTCCGGTCAGTACGCCACCAAATGCGATCGTATTTTCTTCAGGGAAAGTAACAGTTTCTGAAATGGCGCGAGTAGGTTTCATATTGAACTTACTGGGAGTGATCATTGTTACGGTATTTTCATGGATTTTCATTTAATTTTGTGGTATGAAGATTCTATTGTCACCTGCAAAAAACATCGATAGTTCAAAAACATTCAGTACTAAGGAGTATTCTATTCCTGTTTTTCAAAACGAAGCTGAATCTCTTGTCTCAAAGCTCAGAAAATTCTCCGTAAAAAAGATCGCTGATCTCATGCATTTATCTACTGATCTTGCCGAGTTAAATGTTGATCGGTATGCTGCATGGAAGCCCATTTCCTCTGATAAAGACGGGGGAGTATACGCTGGAGCCGTTTTTAATGGTGAAGTTTATCGAGGATTGAATGCAACACAATTTGATGAGTCTACACTCAGGAGGGCACAAGATGAGCTACGAATTCTCTCAGGGTTATATGGAATACTGAAACCATTGGATCTGATTCATCCGTATCGATTGGAAATGGGTACTAGCTGGGCGGTAACACCGACTAAGAAAAACCTATATGCTTTCTGGGGAGACAAGATCGTAGATGAGTTGAATAAAGAAGAGAGTGAGCTGATCGTGAACCTGGCTTCAACAGAATATTTTAAAGCCATTCCAAATAAGAAATTAAAAGCGAAGCTGATCACGCCTGTTTTTAAGGAGTTCAAGAACGGAAAATATCAGGTAGTAATGGTCTACGCTAAACAGGCGAGAGGCATGATGGCCAACTATATTCTTTCCAGTGGTTTGACCGATCCTGAAGAGATCAAAGGTTTCGATCGTGAAGGATATCGTTTTGATGCGAACCTATCTACGGATAGTGAATGGGTATTTACGCGTTGATCTAGAAGTCGAAATCCGGATTTTTATCCAGTATATCCCATGTATGGTCCGCCAATAAACGAACAGTGGCGATGAATGTGAATTGCATTTTAGATCGTCCCCACTGATCAGGTGCGATCAATGATAAGATATACCCCTTATTTTCTTTCTCGTATAGGTGATACACATGATTGATCAATGGCTCAAATCGCATTTCAGCTGTGTATATGACATTGGAGATCTGCTTTCGATCGTTCAGCTTTTTAGCCTGATCAGCGAGCAATTGCATTTGCTGATAAATCTGGTCTAACTGCATATCCGTCTGATGCTCCATTGCAGCCAAAGCACGTCCCTTGATCTTTCCTTGATCTTCGGGTTTAACTACAGCTGATCCAACATTGTGTCCATATTCCAAAGAATGTGGATTCTCTGTGATTTTATCAGGATCAATCGGATTTTGGAACTCCTCGCTCATATCTCAAAATTAAGCTAAAACGACGAAAGCAAAAAACTCTTGGTTATATTGTGAAGTAATAATTGATCACTAACCAATTACTGGTTAAACCTTCTTTTTGACGATTTCTGTTCACACGTATTTCAGGACCGATTTCAAATTTGCCTCTATTATTCAGCTTCCAACCGATCAATGGACTTAAACGACCTTCGATAATTTGCTCGCTTTTTTCATAACTAAAAATTGCTTCGAAATGTGCGAGAAAATAGGATTCACCGATATCGATGGACTCACCATTAAGTGGGATCTCTAGGCCGTATCGGTACCTCAGGCGATAGGTAACAGTTCCAGCTGAGATCGTTTGATCTAATCTGATCCTTTGTGCACTTTTAATGCTTCTCCAGCTTTGTAATGTGGTGAACTGCTGAATAAAGCGATGAATAATTCTACCATCGTTTGTGGTGCGGAATAAATACCCAGCAGCAAAATTATTATCGATCCGTATTTTTTTTCCGATGAAAAATGAAATGTCAGTTAGGTTGTAAAATTGAAAATCAGAGGAATCTTGCTTCATATCGATCTGAAGAAAACGAGACTCAATCTTCATATTTGTCTTCCATTCCTCATTTATCGAATAACGCAAATTAAATGATGGAAGTAGTCCAATTCTTTTTTCTTGCTGTGCATGTATAAATGCTGTTCCACATGCAAAGATCAGAAAGAATAATCTTCTCATCAGAATTCAAGATTATCGTTTTTGAAAGGTACAATTACGTATTCCTTCACCGCAGTTCCATCATAATCGAATAGAAGCTCGTAACGTTGGAATTCCTGATCTTTTTTACCGCGAATGATGATCTCATATCGAAACCACATGTCAAGGAAGGAACTATCCGTAGCTTTCGTATAAAAATCGATCACTTCCTGAGGATATCCCTTGATCTGAAGTTGAACGCGTTCGATTTTATACTTTTTATAAGTTTTATTGAGCGTGTTCGTTATCGCTTGATTCGATAAGATGTGCTTTTTATCTATTTCGATTTCAAGATCTATGAGGTCACCACTTAGCGTAAATTCTACCGATAATTTCCTTTTTCCGTCCTTTACCTTTGCCTCTGTTGTAGTTCCTTCTTGCGATATCTCACGGATCCATCGAATTTTACGGTCTGGTACTAAGCGTTCCATAAATTCAATAGAGACAGCAGGTACTGAATCGACCGGAATTCTGTACTCACGCTCAAATTTTACCTGAGCTTCAGAAACAAAAAGGGATAATGTAAAAAAGGATAGAAGAAATACTTTCATGATCCGTTGCTTAGCATAAAATTACGGATCAATTCAATACAAGTATTACTTTTTTCCAGATGAGGATGATGTCCACAATCTTCGATCAAAGTGGTTTCTGCATTTGTGTTTGTAGCGATCAGTTCTAATTGTTCTATAGTGCCATATTGGTCATCGCTGCCTTGAATTGCAAGTACAGGAGCACAAATCGACTTAATATCTTGCGTTATATCCCAATTTTTAAAAGCTGGATCTCGCCAGATATCGGCCCATGCATAAAACAGAGTTTCAGTCTTATCTCCATGATACTTTCTGAGCCCATTTAGTTTACCTGACAGATATGCATCTACTGCGGGTTGAATTCCTGCAATGGTTTCTGACTCATTGATCACATGGGCAGCCATCGTAATTATAGCCTTTATTTTTTCAGGGAATTTTGCAGCATACAACAACGCGATCGTGCCACCATCTGAGTGACCAACCAAAATAATCTCCTCAATTTCGGATGTTGATATCAGCGGTTCCAGAAAAGATGGTAGTTCATCCCAAGCGTACTTATGCAGATAATCTGCTCGACGTTTCTCCGTCAGTGCAGGTGATCGACCATGTCCTTGTCTTTCATAAACAATTCCGGGAAGGTCTAATTCTTTGCACAGAAGTTCAGGAAAATCTTTCCATTGCCCTATGCTCCCCAAGGCCTCATGCAGAAACAAAACAACACGTTTTGTGTCGTTCGTTTTATTCACCCATTTATAATTCAGCGCCACATCAAAGCAAAAAAAAGGACGCTTGTGCGTCCTCCATTTTATTTTACTCGTTCCACGTACACTCCGGTACGCGTATCAACTTTAATTACTTCTCCTGTATCAATAAATAAAGGAACTTTGATTTCAGCTCCGGTAGCAATCGTTGCAGGCTTCATTGTGTTAGTTGCAGTATCTCCTTTTATTCCAGGTTCTGTGTACGTAACCTCAGAAATAATGTGCATCGGTAATTCAAGAACAAGAGGTGCTTCCTCTTCGGCATGGAAAAGAATGTTACAGATCATTCCTTCCTGCAAGAACTCAGGTTTTTCAATCATCGAAGGCGGAATGTTAACCTGCTCGAATGTTTCACTGTTCATGAATACATATTGATCACCTTCCTGATACAGGTATTGATATTCTCTGTTCTCAATACGAACGATCTCAATTTTATGTCCGGCAGAAAAAGTATGATCCAATACTTTACCACTTTCTATCTGGCGCATTTTTGTACGCACAAAAGCAGGACCTTTTCCTGGTTTTACGTGTTGAAACTCAATAATCTGAAACAGCTTATCGTTGTGTTTAATACATAATCCGTTCTTAATGTCAGCTGTAGTTGCCATAAACTCGTTTTTAATGCGCGACGAAGATAGTTATTTAATCTTAATTGAGCATTTCGGATATTCGCTTAAAGTTGGCATCTTTGTGTTATGCGGTGGAATGATTTTATGAATTATGAAATACTGAACCTGGGAGGGTTTAAACTCTTGACAGGTAAGCTCTTATTGGGCTTAATGGTATTTGTTGTTACATGGTTTGTCTTATTGCTTTTAAAAAGAGCGATTACAAAACCTCGTTTTATAATGGATAAGATCGACACCAAACGCAGGATGTCGATATACCTGATAATTAAGTACTTCATATGGGTTATCAGTATCATTGTTTTCCTGGATGTTATTGGAGTTAAACTTACAGTTCTTCTAGTTGGATCAACGGCATTATTAGCGCTACTCGGGTTAGGTCTTCAGAATATCTTCACTGACCTTGTATCTGGTCTGTTTCTTTTGTTTGAGGGCACGATCAAAATTGGTGATATCCTTGAAGTGGACGGTGTCGTTGGACGTGTGAAAGAGATCAATTTGCGCAGTACGGAGCTGATGACAAGAGATGACATGACGATCATCATGCCGAATTCCCGGTTTATCGTTGAGAAGGTAGTGAACTGGTCTCATAATTATGAGGAAGTTCGTTTTAAAGTAGGGGTAGGGGTAGCATATGGATCAGATGTTGATCGCGTTGTAGAGATCCTGAAAAAAGCAATGTCAGAGGTTAAAGCTATCGCGATTAAACCAGTTCCTTTTGTGCGATTGGTGAACTTCGGAGATTCTTCAATTGAGTTCGAAATGATCTTTTGGTCTAAAGAACCATTCGTTATTGAGAATACGAAATCGGAGCTTAGAATGAAGGTGTATAAAATGTTGGCAGCTGAAGGAATGGCTATTCCTTTCCCTCAGAGAGACGTCCATATCAAAGGGATCGAAAAATTGATCGAACCAAAAAAGGATTAAAACTTTCCTCGTTTTTTCAGTTTGTTTTCAAATGAAATAGCTGCCTCGCGCGGAACAAAAAGAAAATCACCTTGTTCTTTCTGAACTCCATCTTTTTCCTTTACAACTTTAAAGTCGGCAATGCCATATTGAACGTAATCCAGACTTGAAAAATATTCCAGCATATTCGGAACGTTATCCGGACTGATCTCTATTTGAACGATAGGTCTTTTAGTAGCGATCACATTTTTGATCTCACTAAAAACGATCCACTCGTAACCTTCAATATCACATTTGATGTAATCGATCTTGTCCAGATTTCCAAGAAGCTCAGATCCAACCAGAACATCAACATCTTGCGTTTTATGCAATTTTTTTTCTTCTTCATTTCTGGCGACATGAGGCAGTCCCGTTCGCATTACACCATCTGTTTCAGGCATAACCATGGTTAATACTCCTTTTTCACTGCCTAAAGCACAATTAATAACCGTGACTTGAGAAAATTTGGAAAGAAAGCGTTTAAGGACATCATAGAAAGGCGGAATAGGCTCAATTGACAGAACTTTACCCTTTGGTGTAAGGCGAGCAAAATTCTTGGAAAAGTATCCAAGATTCGCTCCGATATCAACGATGCTATATTCCGGCTCAATGATCTCCTTGATCATGTAGTGGTATTTATACTCTTTATTCTTCTTTAAAAAACCAAGGTCATACATGAAGTAAAAGGACCTGTGCATTGCGCGGAGAAACATTCTTTGCGGCAACAACTTGAAGAGTATACGTTTGATGGTTTTCATCGCGGTCGAAATTACAGTTTATCTTCCAAACTTGCTCTATTATTACCTTCTTCACATAATAAATCGTACATTTATTTTACGATAAAGCCAACATGGATTGGTCATTTTATCTACTTCGAAAGAAGGACCCGTACGTAATAATTTGAAGCTTAGGAACTAAATCTTAAGGTGAGTCTTTGTAATCGGATGAAAGGCCTCGATCTTCGGATTTCAGAATTGAACGGAGGAATTCAGAACTTTACGGCAAACCTAAACGTGTTAATTGAGGCTTCAATTAACTAGGCGTGCGGGTTTTTTAATTTTCGAGTTCGAGCATAAGTGATGATAGGCTTTCCACATGGAAAAGATCTATCGGATATCTTTTTGCTTCTTCTCCAATTTCGATCAATACTGAATTTTTACAAGGATCTGTTGCGCAGTCATATGTTTTTAAAGCTGCTTCGTATTTCACAAAACGATCAAATACGGAATAGGGGATCATCATACTCCCAACCATTCCGTCGCTGTAATTAATGTAATAGACCTTGGTTGTATCACCATAAATCTTGATGGTCATGTTGTCCATTGCGACATATCGGTCTTCTAATTGTTCTTCCGTTCTGATAACGATCTTTAGTTCAGAATCCTCTCGATGTGCATCAATGAGATCACTTTCCTGACCAAAAGAGAATACGGAAAGCAGTAAAACGTGTAAATGAAAAAACTTCGTCATTTTAATTCACTTCTAGTATACGAACTTCTGTACGTCTATTCTCCTGATGTTCCTCTTCACTACATTGTACGCCATCTTTACATTTATTTACAAGCATGGTTTCTCCATATCCCTTAGCGGTGATGCGATCCTTGCGAACGCCTTTAGAGATCAGGTAATCTACACAGCTCTGCGCTCTCGCTTGAGATAGTTTCTGGTTGTATGTATTACTTCCTCTGGAATCAGTATGTGCACTTAGCTCGATCTTTAAGTCATTTTTAATGATAAAGTCTGCTAGTTTGTCAAGTGAACTTTTACTTTCCGGTCTTAACGTCGATTTATTAAGGTCATAGAAGATATTTTCAAGCTTAAATCTCTCTCCCTTTTTAATCGGAGGTAATGCTAGTTCGAGATCGATCACACGTCCATCTTCATTGCTGGTATTGAAGGATATATCTGTATCTATGAAACCTTTTTTAGCACCGTGAGCCCAATAAACAACATTGCGGTCGACAGTAAGCGACACTATACCATCCTGATTTGTGATCAAGGTAGTGTCCCATCCCTTATTGTAATCTGTGATCGTAACTGTCGCTTCAGGTATAATGTTGCGTGTTTTCTTTTCAATTACTCTCAAATGAACCAATATCGTTGTTGGTTTGAGTAAAAGCTCCACATGAATTGTTGTGTCTTTAAAGATGTTGTTTGTAGATACGGCGGCCTCTTTTAATAGGATGTACTCTTCTTTCGTAGTAAAGATCCGGTATTCATTATTCGCGTCAAGAGTATAATCGAATTCACCCGCTGAGCCTGTGGAGAGAGAATCAATTTCATTCCGATCCATGTTCTTGATATATACCCAATGGTTCTCTACCGGCTCTTTTTCAGCATAGAGTTCATAAAGATTTCCTTTTAGATCTATTCGTATTGGATTACGTTTATAGGAATAGACCCGATCAATAAAATCACCTCTGTTCGAGGAAAAATAGCCTATATTTTCTGTTGAATCCAGAATCAGATTGAAGTCATCAAATGATGTATTCAGGGGATATCCCAAATTCATCGGAGGTTTTGAAGTGTTCAGTGAAATTTTGAAAACATCTAGTCCGCCTAAACCAAAATGTCCTTCTGATGAAAAATAAAGGGTATTATTTACAATACAAGGAAACATCTCATTTAATGGGGTGTTTACAAGATTTCCAAGATTCTTAGGTTCACTCCAGCTGCTGCCAATTTTATAAGAGACATAAATATCTGTTCCCCCAAAACCACCTGGTCTATTTGAAACAAAATACAATGTGTTACCATTATCTCCGAACTGACCATGACCATAGTCATACTCTGGTTGGTTAAAACTGAACGGATATAGTGGTCCCCATTCGCCTGATTCATTAATTTCAGAAAAGTACAGACCTAGGCGTCTTACTGATTGACCTTTAACTTTTACGAGCTCATTTTTAGTGATGACCATTCTTTTTTCGTCAGGTGTAAAACTGACCGGACCATCATGTGCCCTTGAAACGAAATTGTCTCTAAGAAGTTGCGGTTCGCCAAGAACGGAATCGTTTACGATCCGAGCCTCGAACATGTTAAGGAAATAATCATCATCCCAACCATAACGTTCGTTCAAAAAACCAACGTTTTTAGATTTAGAAGAGTATATGATCGAATTTTGATAAAAACTAACACCGAAATCACCATCTCCGGAATTTATGGATGTTTCTTTTACAGTGATCTGAGCAGAATCTTTTGTTAGATCATTAAACTTATCTCGATCGTCATACAATGTCGAAAAGAATTGATTTTCAGGAAATAAGTTGTGACTCTCTCGGATTAGATTATTAGCGTCTCCATACTTTTCATTGTATCGCAAAGCCTTAATCAGATATTCCCGATCCGATTCTGTGAGAAGATTTTTGGATTGAAGAGCCGTGAAGAATTTGATAGCATCATTCATTTCATAGAGCTTGAAATGTGCAATTCCGGCTCGACGGACATTTTCCCAATTCAAATTTGATTTTCCCTTTAGACATTTAGCCGCGAGCTCATCGTACATCTCAACGCATTTCGCATATTCCATGCGCTCGAAATGCTGATCTGCCAATTTCTGTTTCAATTGACTGAAGCCGGAAAAATGAAATGATATTAAAAGAAGTGTTAAGTACTTGTTCATGATCAGAAATAGCGAGGAGAAGTATAGTTCGTTTTCTTTGGCATAAAGTCATATCTCAGGAATACTTCATGTGATCCATATTGATAAGTGCGTAAACCATTGATTGGGAAATCATAGGTGTATCCGATACTCAGCGTTTGCTTTATGTTGTAAATTACATTAGCTCCCATTGCTTCGTTGTAACGGTAAAGTAGACCCACCCAGATTTGATCATACATTAACATACTAAGGTTAAAATCAACTGTTAATGGAGCCTTTGGAGTATATTTCAGTAATGCTGATGGCTTTAATTTAAATACACTATTCAAATCGAAAACATATCCAGATGAGAAGAAAAAGTGTCTTGTATTTAATTTGTCTATCAATGAATCTAAAAGAACATCTTCCATTTCAAATAAACGTGGACTGGATAGACCCACAAAGAAACGATCAGAATAACAATAGAGACCTGCTCCCATGTTTGGTTTAGTTACACTGTAGAGTGAACCATAATAGGGATCATTTTGATCATTCACCTTAACTGAACTGAAGTCATATCCAATAACATCGATTCCTCCGGATAATCCTGCTGCGAGTCGGGTGTTTTGCTTATTCAGCTGAATACTAGCACTAAGATCTCCAAATATTGCGGTTCTACTTCTGTTACCAATGCGATCATTTACGGCATGTATGCCTGCACCAAGTGTTTGTTGTAGAAAAGGCGCATGCACACTGAACCATTGGGTAGTAGGGGCGCCGTCAAATTGAACCCATTGAAATCTTGCGATAGCAATGGTGCTCAGAGCATTTCTACTTCCTGCGTATGCCGGGTTGTAGTACAACTGATTCTGCATATACAAGCTCATTTGTTCATCCTGTTGGGATTGAGCAAAGGCAGAAATAAATAATGCTGTTATAAATATTATCTTTCTCATGCTGTCATTAGTATTGGACTTCAACATATCCCTTAAATGGTGGTTTATCGCCTTCATTAAGCTTGATAATATAGAAGTATGTACCAACAGGAACCTTTCCTTCACCGTCTATTACTCCCGGCTGATTTACAGTACCATCCCAATCATTGTTATAGGGAGAGGAATAATAAACCATATTTCCCCATCTGTTATAGATCTCGACCTCGGCATTTTCAAATTTATCAAGTCCTTCAATTACCCATAGGTCATTGTGGCCATCCTTATCAGGAGTTGTAAGGTTTGGAATAAATAGGCAGTCTCCATTGTTTGTTACTTCAACAAGTGTAGAGTCATATCCCAGGCATCCATTGGCATCGGTAACTGTCAGGTAGTAAATTCCTGAGTTTTCAAATGAAGCATCGGTCGTAACAGTTGGATTCTGAAGCTCAGAATAATACCCCGCAGGTCCATTCCAATTGTACGTCTGACCTCCTGAACCATAAAGAATCAGTGTTTCTCCCGGACAGATCATTGTGTCAGAAGGAGCAAACGCCGGAACATTGGTAATAATCGTCAAGAAAATACTATCTGAGTTAGCACATCCTTCTGAATCTGTACCTGTAACATAATAGTATCCTTGATCTCCGGCATCCAGATTGATCAAGGTTACGGAACTATTGGAGGAAGTGAATCCTGATGGTCCTGTCCAGGTATATGACATAGCTCCACTGGCAGTTAAATTGGCTATATAGCCATTACAATAGATATTATTGGCATGATCTGCAGCGAGATCAACAACAGGAAGCTGCAGTACTGATATTAAAATGGAATCAGTAGCAGAACAGCCGTTGGCATCAATTCCCGTTACAGCATAGTAACCACTGTTTGCTTGTTGAGCATTAGGGATATTGATGGTCGAACCTGAGCCGCTATAACTGTTTGGACCAGTCCAGGTGTATGAATCAGCACCGGTAACACTTAGGTTAATGTCATTGAATAAACATATTGTAGAATCATTCCCGGCAGCTGTTACTGCGATCAGAGGATCGTTTAGTACTGTGATCGTCTGGCAGGAAGATGGACCAGTACAACCAGCGGATGTAACAGAAACACAGTAATTACCGCTTTCAAGGGAAGTCACATTTGTTAAGTTAACAGTAGTGCCGGTAGCAGTGAATCCGTTAGGACCGGTCCAATTATATACCGGAGAGCTCGCAGCGCTGGATGCAGTTAAAACACTTGATGCACCAAGACAAGGATCATTATCATCGATCGTAAGTGATGGCGCAGGAGGAGCTCCTGGGTTTGAGATATTGAACGGTCCGAATTGGTCATTACATGTGTTGGCATCGGTTACAGTCAAATAATAATTTCCCGCAGGAACATTGTTAAGGTTGGCGGTTGACCCGATAGTTGAAGTTCCATTTGACCATGAATAGCTGAAAGGTCCATTTCCTGATGCAGTTGCACCGATAAGTGCTCCATTTGATCCACCGCAATCAGCATCCGTAGCATTCGGATTAGCCGCTAACGTTGGAAGAGAATTTACTTGCACCGTGATCACATCATTATTAGAACAACCATTCGCATCAATCCCTGTTACAGTATATTGCGTATTTGTGGTCGGAGAAACATTGATCGATGCTCCTGAACCACCTGTTGACCATGTGTAATTTGTTGCTCCGGTAGCGGTCAGTGTAGCACTAGCTCCCTGACAAATTGATGTTGTAGCACCATTTGTAATACTCACATTTGGATTTGGGTTTACTGTAACAACAACATCCAGCATCTGCTTGTAATCACATAAACCAGTTACTTCACAGTAATATGTTTGCGTTGTAGATGGTGAAACCGTAACACTAGGAGTTGCAGATCCATCATGCTGCCACTCGTAGGAAGTTGCTCCCGGAGGTGCATTCAAGGTTACCGTTCCTCCTTCGCAAATAGGATTTACGTCAGCGATGTCAGGAAACTGAACACCTGAATTCGCCGTTATCGTATAATTACAAATATCACCTGCAAACCCATCTACCATGAGATAATAGTCATTTCCAATAGTCAGATTTATCGCTGTAATTGTAAATCCGATCGCACTTTCTTCAAAATTTGAAACCGGGATAAAGTTTGTACAGTTCGTTCCTTCAAAGATCTGCATTTGTATTCCGTTTCCTGTCCAGCAGTCATAAACATCTACATCCAAGGTAGCAGTTGTATTTGAAGCAGTGAATTTGATCCAGCTGTTATTATCGATCACAACATCAAAATCAGCCGACCCGGTTCCCCATGGTCCTGCTTGTCCGAAGATCCCTCCTGAGTCAAACCCATCAACCAGGTTATTTCCGTTGATGTCCTCGTTGTTTCCGCGCATATTGTCCGGACGATCAGGTGTGTAAGAGGCACTTGTAGAAGCGCTGTAACCATTAATGTCACATATATACAAGGCATTTGCACAATCATCGTTCGTTGCCGTCGAAACACAAATACCAAATGTCCCTGTCGAACTACCAAATCCCCAGTATCTAAGGTAGACAGTTGATCCCGGAGTGAGTCCGTTTACGGATAAGAATGGTAATAGATCATTTGTTGATCCGGGATAATTATTATCATCCGAGCAGGCAATCTGAGTCAAGCTGGAACATGTACCACTATAGAGTGCCATAACTCCATCTGTGATCGATCCTGCGCCACCATTCGGTTGAGCTGTAACATCAACATTACCACTGGCAGGTACCGTTATGGCAAACCAAACATCAGATGAGGAAGCAGAAAAACCTCCTATCGCTGCACCACTACCTCCAGCACAAGTTGATGGGGTAGGAGCACTCATGGTTGCTGAAGCACCTACAGTTGTGAATTGTGAGAATTGACAAGTTGCTGTAACAGCAGGAAGTTCTATCGCCGAACAAGGATCATCATTGGTTGGTGTAGGTGTGGGCGTTCCCGTGATGCATATTTGAAAATCACCTGTGTTACCTTGATAGTAATCGTAAACACGAATGTAATATGTCTGACCTGGAACAAGTCCAACGATATCGGATTGCTCAACATCTCCTGTGAACGTGTTATCAATGCAGATCAAGCTGTTTAAAGCTCCACATGAACCAGAGTATACCTGAAATACCAGGTCGATAGCGTCAATTGGATTAACCTGGATGTTTTGTAAAGAATTTGTAGCTACAAAACTGAACCAAACATCGTCATCTGCTGTTCCTGAACATCCGGTTAAAGATTGAGAAGCACCATCAGTGGTAGCATTGGTATAGCTACAAGAGCCGTTAACATTTAATGGTGTAGCACTGATACATTCATCGTTTGACGGTGTCGGGGGTGGATTCGTAACGCAAATTGTGAAATTTCCAGTACCTGATCCTGCACCATAATGATAAATTCTTACTGTGTAAGTATTCCCGGGCGTTAGACCATTGTAGTTGATGATTTCAGTAACACCGGATCCTCCATTGTCTTTACAAACCAGTGAGGTCAGAGAAGAGCATGTTCCGGAGAACAATTGAACGACCGGATCAAAACCTGCAATTGGAATCACTGTGATCTGATGTGCTGTATTGGTTGCAGTGAATTGATACCATACATCATCATCGGCATTACCTGAACAACCTGCAATAGTTTGAGTAGCACCAAGAGTTGTACCTGATACAGGGGAGGAACAGTTTGCTGTTACGCTAAGAAGCGTTGCCGAAGAACAGCCATCAGATTGTGCCAATGCTTGTGCACTCACGATTAAGAGCGCTGATAGTAATAAATTTTTCATCTCAAGGATTTTCCGTTCTTGATTTAAATGTCAGGGGTTCCAAATTTCTTCGGAGTAAAATCTCTTTGATCGAAACAGGGGAGAAGGATTGATCAATATCCGTCTTTGAAGCAGGTGTTAAAACGTCAAATAGTAGTTCACCACCAGCCTTTTCTTCCTTGTATTTTAATTTCACATTAGAAACTTCAGGAAGTCGTTCAAGTTCTGCAATCAGTTCTGCTGCTTGCTCCTGAGTCACTATGCCCTTGAAGGAATAAGAATGAGTCTGCCCAAAAGTTAAATTGGATAAAATTATAAATCCACCAATAAGAAAGAAGTTTTTCATGTAGTACCCGGTTTCAGTAGGGTACAAAAATAAGGCAAATTGAGCCTTTAAAAAAGTCTAAGCGCCTGATATTCTTGAGATTTTTTAGTTAAACGGTTAACTACTACAGCAACTCGTTAATGATCCTTTCCATTGTAAATCCTTCGGCCTCCGCTTTGTAGTTTCTTACAATTCTATGTCGTAGAATTGGTTGAGCGACAGCCTTAACATCTTCGATGTCAGGAGAGTATTTTCCATTTAGGGCAGCGTGACATTTTGCACCTATGATAAGGTTTTGAGAGGCTCGTGGTCCTGCTCCCCAAGAGATATAATCTTTGGTCAATGAAGTTGCAAATTCACTATTAATGCGCGTTTTACCGACAAGTTTTACCGCATACTCCAACACATTATCAGCTACCGGTATTCTTCGAATTAGATCCTGATAATTCATGATCTGAGGTCCATCGAGAATCTGCTTAAGATCAGCCTTGAAGTCAGTTGTAGTGGCTCTTACGATTGCAAGTTCTTCAACGTAAGTAGGGTAGTCCACCCAGATATTGAACATGAATCGATCTAATTGTGCTTCAGGAAGAGGATAAGTACCTTCTTGCTCAATCGGATTCTGTGTAGCCAATACAAAAAATGGTGAGGGTAGTGGATAGTTGTTACCTGCCGCAGTAACTGCTCTTTCTTGCATGGCCTCTAAAAGTGCAGATTGCGTCTTCGGAGGCGTTCTGTTGATCTCATCCGCAAGGATAATATTCGAGAACAACGGCCCTTTTACGAACTTAAAATTCTTTGTTTCATCAAGGATTTCTGAACCAATAATGTCAGAAGGCATGAGGTCCGGAGTGAACTGAATCCTGTTAAATGTAAGTCCTAATGACTGTGCAATGGTATTTACGAGTAACGTTTTAGCTAATCCCGGAACACCAACAAGTAAAGCATGACCACGAGAAAAGATAGAGATCAAAACCTGGTCTACCACGTCATCTTGACCTACGATTACTTTGTGAATTTCTGTTTTGAGAGCCTCGTAATCTTTTACAAGCTGATCAACTGCTGCTTTATCTGACATAAATGTTAACGCTTTTCAGTTTTATTCCAAGGATTGACAAAATTACAATTTTGGTAATTATCATCCAGTCTAATATAAGTCGAATAGATCTTCTGTTTGGTCCAGGTTAATATTTTTTCTTGTTTCTTTTGATTTTCAGCGGCTGTTTTGATCAGGTTGTAATCATCCTTTAGATTGGCTTTATGAGGAGATGTTCTGTTCATCAAACGAACAATTCGAATACCTTGCTTACGACTAAAGATATTCGTGTAAAGTCCCGGTTGTGATATATCACCCGGCTCCATGCGGTCCGTGATTAGGTAGATCTGTTGATCCACCTGGTTAAGGTCTTCCATGTCCCATGTTTGTTCACCTGTAATAGGATTGGTGATTATACCACTGTTTTGTTTGGTTTCTTCGTCATTTGAAAACTTCATCACCGCATCGTTCCACGTCATCTTTCCGGTCATCAGTAAATTGTAGCAAGAATCCATCATCATTGCAGCTTTTTCTAATGCGTCAGGAGCGAATTCAGGTATGATGAGGATGTGTTGACAAACGTATTCGTCTCCTTTTCGATCGAGTAATTTTAGGATGTGATAACCGTATTCTGTTTCAAATACGGAACTGATCTGTCCGACCTCCAGACTGAAAGCAGCAGCCTCGAAAGGAGCAACCATCATTCCACGGGAAGCTTCAATTTTACCACCGGTAGAAGCACTTCCCGGATCCATTGAATGGATACGCGCCTGCGTGCTGAATGACTTTCCATTGTTAATGATGTCTTTTCTTATCTCTTCCAAGGTCTGAAATGCACGTTTTTTGTCTTCCTGAGTAACTTCCGGATAGAATACGATCTGTTGGAAGCTCAGCTGTGAATTGATGAAAGGGATACTGTCCTTAGGTAAAGAGTTATAGAAATTTTCAACTTCTCTCGGTGTTACGCTGAGCCCCATTGTGATCTCACGTTCCATTTCCTGTGCAAGTAACTGATCACGGATCGCATCGGCAAATTCTATTTTGATCTGTCCGATCGTTTTACCATAGAATTGCTCCATTTTTTCACGGCTTCCGATCTGATTTTCAATGATCCTCAATCGGTTTTCCATTTCTGCATTAACCTGCTCGTCTGTAACTTCAATACTGTCAAGAATAGCTTGATTCAAAAGAAGTTTTTGATACATCAATTCTTCTAACAGCTGACAATCCGTATCTGGGGTCAAGCTCATATTTGCTTGAAGCATTTGTAATTTTTGTCCCTGAATGTCGGATAACAGGATTACCTTTTCACCAACTTGAGCGGCAATTTTATCAACGGTCTTGGGTTGTGCAAATGCACCGAATGCTTGAAGTAAGAAGATACTAATGATTGATCTGTACAGCATATTTTTCTTTTAGTTCTTTCAGTAATATTGGGCTCAATTTTTCTTTTTCCTGCTGAATTCGTTGGTTGAGAACAATCGTTTTGATCTCATTCTCTAGAAAGTCAATAGGTGGGACATCATCCTTTAATTGATAATCAAGGATATTCAGGAAGTAGGTGTATTCGCCTTCACTGAAGTACGTTTTTGTTCTGTTCAAAACAATATTATCCTTGTTGAATCGCTTCATCGGAATGTCTTTCGTTAGTTCTGAAAAATAAATCCAGGAAGAATCATTGAAATAAAAATTCTCCGCATAAAGTTTAGCATAAGAATTGACTTCTTCCAGGTCTTTATTGTTTTTTAACAGGTATTTGATGTGAATATTTTTTTTCTTGAAGTCCTGTCCCTCTGGTATTTTCAAATAAAGCGCACGTACAAGATAATCTGTTAAAACGAATTCTTCTTTGTGTTCATCGTAATAAGCCTGAACCTCTTCTTTTGTTATCACAGTATCTATTTTCGATAGAAGTGATAGTTCTTCAAGCTCGAAACGTGCAAGATCACCTCTAAATGAGTTCGCCCTTTGATCGATTACCTTATACTTTTCCGGATAACGTTCTTTGAGCTCAATTTCGTATAAAGCAGTTTCGGTCCACTGCTCGATAAAAGAATTGAATTGTTTTTCATCCTTGGGGTCTTGTCCGAGATGTTTCATCATAATAAGGACCTCGGATTCTAGAAGCTCCATGTTTCCTACAGAAGCAACTACCTTGTCCTGATCACCGCAGGATGGCAATAAACAGGTAAAAGAAAAAAGGCTGACAAGGATGCCAGCCCATTTGATATTTTTATAGGATTTACTCACCTAAACTGTATAATGCTGCTTCATTTACAACGATTGGATATTTAGCTTCCAATTCAGCCAGCCAGTCTTTCTCCAATTTATTTTGATAATCACTTGTAACAGCACCTTTAGCTTCGTAGAACTCTTTTTGAGTTGGTTGGATCACTTCTTTCAAACGAACAACGTAGTATTTGCCTTCAAATTCGTAAGGTTTGTTTAGTCCGTTTACAAGTTTTTGATCTTTAAGATAAGCAGTCTTTTCAACATCCAGTTTTCCATTTCTCAACCGAACATTAAGCTCACTGTCTTTGTTAACTTCTTTCACAACAGCATTTACCTGTACCGTGTCATTTTGCATCATCTGATACACTTGCTCGGCGATCTTCTGATCTTTGCACTCCATTACATCGGCTTCATATCTCAAATTCCACATGTAATTTGATTTATTTTCCTCGTAATATGCTTTTAACCCGCTCGTGTCTCTCATTGCTTTGTTCCAAACAAGGTCAGACATGACCTCGTAAAGCAGAATTCCATCATGATACTCCTTCAGTAATGCCTTATATGCAGGATATTTTTCCGGAAGTCGATCAGATTCGTAATCAATGATCGCCCTTTTCTCCCACTTTGCATATTGGTCAAGTAACATTTGCTTCATGTCTCCTCCTTTGTTAGCAGATCTGTAGTTCTGCTCAAGATAAATAGCAAAGTCTTGCTGAGTGTATTTCTTCCCGTTTAACGTGAAGATAGGCTTGGATGCTGAAACACTTGCTGCCTTGAATAGGCCAAGGTAGTACGTAGAGTCCAATACATTCTCAAACCACAGAACAGGTTTGTCATTTTTCTTCTTGAAACCATATTCTTTCTTAAGCTTCTCTACAAAAGATGCCTGAGTGATCTGAGATCTGGAATCACGCGATACTCTCGTCCTGATTTCCTTTTCCATTTCCTCGAAAGAAGGAACTGGTTTCCAACTAATACGCTTGATGATATGAAAACCGAAATCAGTTCTTATCGGTTTCGAAACATCTCCGTCATTTTTTAATTCAAAGGCTGCATCTTCAAACTCAGGTACCATTCGAGTTGCAGCTCCAGTTCCAAACTGAGGAAGTATACCACCTTTGGAAAGAGTAGAGCCATCATCGGAGTACTTTTTAACCAGATCTTCAAATTTTTCTCCTTTTTCGATCAGGTCATAGATCTCATTGGCTTTGTCTCTTGCTGCATTAACCTCTTGCTCAGTACTTTCCTTTGTTACTCGTACCATGATATGGGCAGCTTCCATTGTTCCTCTTGCCGGACGTTTGTCGCTAACCATTAATATGTGGTAACCAAATCTTGTTCTGAACGGCATAGAGACCTTTCCGATCTCAGTCTTAAACGCAGCGTCTTCAAAAGGATAAACCATTTGGAATGCTGTGAAATAACCAAGGTCGCCACCATTCGAACTAACAGATGGATCTTCAGAACCATTTGGTGCCATAGCAATTGAAGCAAAATCTTCTCCGTTCTCGATTCTCTTTTTCATGGCGAGAAGTCGATTGTAGATCTTTAGCGTATCCTCCGGACTTGTTTTCTCATCAGCTTTGATCAAAATGTGAGATGCTCTTACCTCATTTTGCAGACGATCGTAAGCTTCTCGTACAAGCTCTTCGTTTTTTGTAGAATCTTGCAAGTAAGGCATTGCAAGTTGTTTCTTGTAGCCGTTCAATTCACGTGCAAGCTTTGGAATGGTATCGTAACCTAATGCTTCGGCCTCAATAACTTTTAACTTAAATTTCTTGAAGAGTTCAACATACTCATCGAGCGAAGCTTTATCAAATTTTGGATCAGGATTATTTTTCAGATAGATCTGTAAAAATTCTGACTTTGTAACCGGTTTCCCGTCAATTGTCATGATCACCGCGTCTTGCTGAGCAAATACACCTATAGTGATAAATAAACTGGATAAAACAACAATCAAACGCTTCATATTCACTTCTTATTTGTTTGAGTTATACTTTATTTTAAACTGTAATTTGGCGCTTCACGCGTAATAGTAACGTCGTGAGGATGACTTTCGTGCACACCTGCGCTGGTGATGCGAACAAATTTCGCGCCTTTTAGTGAATCAATGTCCGGCGCACCGCAATATCCCATTCCTGAACGAAGACCTCCAATAACCTGGTACATTACCTCAACCAGCTTTCCTTTGAATGGAACTCTTCCTGAAATTCCTTCGGGAACCAGCTTCTTCACATCATCTTCAGCATCTTGGAAATAGCGATCCTTGGAACCTTTTTGCATAGCCTCCAATGAACCCATTCCGCGATATGCTTTAAATTTTCTTCCTTGATAAATGATCGTTTCGCCCGGAGATTCTTCAACTCCTGCAAACATAGAACCTAACATCACTGTGTCCGCTCCTGCAGCAATTGCTTTAACGATATCACCTGTATAGCGGATACCACCATCAGCAATAACCGGAACTCCTGTTCCTTCCAATGCCATAGCAACGTCGTTAACTGCAGTTAATTGTGGAACTCCCACACCGGCAATAACACGCGTTGTACAAATAGATCCAGGACCGATACCTACTTTAACTGCATCTGCACCAGCTTCAGCCAGATACTTTGCAGCCTCAGGAGTAGCAATGTTTCCAACAATTACATCTAGATCAGGATATTTTGCCTTTACTTCTTTTAATTTATCTACAACTCCCTTTGTGTGACCATGAGCAGTATCTATAACAATCGCATCCACACCGGCCTCAACCAATGCATCCACACGATCAATGGTGTCGTGTGTAACTCCAACAGCGGCAGCAACTCTTAGTCTTCCAAATGTATCTTTACAAGAGTTTGGATGTTCTTTGATCTTTATTATGTCTCTAAAAGTGATCAGTCCAACAAGTTTGTTCTGAGCGTCAACTACCGGAAGTTTCTCGATTTTGTTTTCCTGTAGAATATCTTCAGCTGTCGTAAGATCTGTATTTTCTCTTGCAGTAATGATATTATCCTTGGTCATCACTTCTGCAATTGGTCTTTTCTTGTTCTTTTCAAAACGGAGATCTCTGTTTGTTACAATTCCTTTGAGGATCATATTGTCATCCACTACAGGGATACCACCGATCTTATTTTCCTGCATTGCAGTTAAAGCATCTGAAACCAATGCATCTTCTTTCAAAACAACAGGATCCAAGATCATTCCAGATTCTGATCTTTTTACTTTTCGTACTTCAAGAGCCTGAGCTGCGATACTCATGTTTTTATGAACAACTCCAATTCCGCCATGCTGTGCAATCGCAATCGCAAGATTCGATTCCGTTACGGTGTCCATGGCAGCTGAAATGATTGGCGTCTTAACCTCGATGTTTCGGGTTAATTTGCTTGTAAGGCTAACATCTTTGGGAAGTACTTCAGAATAAGCCGGAACAAGAAGTACGTCATCATACGTTAAACCCTCCTTAATCTGAGAAATATTTGAAAGAGACATAGAACTTATTTTCTAAATAAATTCCTGCAAAGTTAACACTAATTTTTGTGGGTGAAGGGAGTGGACTATAAGTTTTTGTTAAAGTATCAGAATTCATTTGAAATTCATCTTTGAATTGATTACTCTTGTGAAAAGTCTGATAGATGATTCGTACACTTTCGATTGTTGCGCTTGCTCTAGTTTTTAATTCCTTAACAACCTTTTCACAGTCTCGTGGAGGTGAAGATACGCTACTAATTCAATTATCGGGAGTCGTAGTAGAGTCTGAGGAACTTGAACCTATGCCGTACACGACGGTCTTTGATAAAACCCAAAGAAGGGGAGTGATCGCTGATTATTATGGTTATTTTTCTTTGGTCGTTCTCCCGGGAGATACTTTGTATTTTTCTTATTACGGATACAAGACAAGCACATTTGTAGTTCCGGACACATTAAATGAGGATCGTTATTCCATCATACACATGATGCACATGGATACCGTAAATCTGCCGGCAGTAGAAGTTTACCCGTGGCCATCAAGGGAAGACTTTGCTCGAGCATTCTTGGACATGAAACCTTATGATGACGCGCTTAGAAGAGCACAACGTCAGCTATCCGGTGAAAGTTTAGCGTTTATTGCAGCCCGTCTAGAAAGTGATGCATCATTGTCTTATGCGTATTCCAGAAATCAACAGTATACTATGTTATACACGAACGGACAGTTACCGGCCAATAACTTGTTAAACCCATATTCTTGGGCTAAGTTGATCAAGGATTGGAAAGAAGGTAAGCTGGCCAGAGAGTGATCTACTGGTGCTTGAATGTTAGCTGTTTAGCTTTTTTGGAGCGTGTAACGGGGTAACACACAAAGTACTTTTCCACCGGATTCGATAGTGCAGAGATATTCAGATTATCAGATGCTTTACTCACATCAACAGTGCTGCCATCTTTCATCATGAGATTGATGTTTTCCTTATGCTCGGTGTAGGCAGAATTTGAAAGTTTATCTGAGTACACAAAGTATTTCACTTCATTTTCCGAAAGATCGAAGTCTTGCATTACGCGAACACGGATTGCCTCAACATCTTTTAGATCAAAAGGCTCTTTAGAAATCTTGATCTTAAAGAGATCTCTGTTGATGATTCTTTTCGACAGCTCGCTCAACACTCTGTCTGGATAATCCATCCATACTTTCACGGCTCCAAGAATATCATAGTCATCAAGTCTTGCAAACTGCTCAAGTACGTTTTTGTTGGAAATAAAGTCTTCCTTGGTGATGTTGTTTTTAAGGAAAAAGTTCAGAGCAGGGCTAGCAAAAAGATCATGTCCGTTAGTGGAAAGCTCTTTTGCTCTTCTCAAAACATGGATCAACATGTATTCCGTAGCAACTACAGTTTTATGCAGGTACACCTGCCAATACATCAAACGTCTGGCGACAATGAACTTTTCAATGGAGTAGATCCCTTTTTCTTCAAGTACCAAATTTCCATCGACCACATTTAACATTTCAATAATGCGGTCGCTACCGATCACCCCTTCGCTTACACCAGTGTAGAAGCTGTCTCTGTTCAGATAGTCCATTCTATCCATATCCAATTGGCTCGAAACCAGCTGATGCAAGAATTTCTTCGGATAGGTTCCTTTGAAAACCTCCAGTGCGAGATCAAGTTCACCTTCTAATTCTTCGCTTAAACGTTCAATGAAGAAGCGGGAAATCTCTTCATGGGATACACCGGAAACTATATCATATTCCAACGCGTGTGAGAACGGTCCATGACCAATGTCGTGAAGAAGGATGGCCAATAAAACGGCTTCTTCTTCCTTGTCGGTTATTTCATGACCTTTGCGTCTGATGGTTTGTACCGCTTTCGTCATGAGATGCATTGCACCCAGAACATGATGAAAACGTGTATGCAAGGCTCCCGGGTAAACATTGTGGGTTAAACCTAATTGCTTGATCCTTCTTAGACGCTGAAAATATGGATGTTCAATTACATCAAAGATTACTTCCTTGGGAATTGAAATAAATCCGTATACCGGATCGTTAAATATCTTCTTTTTATTGTTAATCTTTACCTTTGATTGCAAGGGACGCGGTTTTTCCGCTACAAAACTAAGAATTATACCAAGATGGAGGCGAAAATACTTTGGGCAGATGACGAAATTGATCTATTGAAACCACATATACTGTTTCTGGAAGGAAAAGGATATTCAGTAGATCCGGTAAATAATGGTTCGGCGGCGGTTGAGCGAGTGGAAGAACGCGATTACGATATTATTTTTCTGGATGAAAATATGCCTGGTATTTCAGGATTGGAAGCCTTGGCGCGCATTAAAAAGCGAAAGCCGCACATTCCGGTGGTAATGATCACGAAGAGTGAGGAGGAGCATATCATGGAGGAAGCGATCGGAAGTAATATCGCTGATTACCTCATTAAACCTGTAAATCCTAATCAAATATTGCTTTGCATTAAGAAAAATCTTGATCACAGTAAATTGATCACGAACAAAACCAATTCTGCATATCAGCAGGAGTTTCGTGAATTAGGAATGATGCTGAATTCAAGGTTAGATGAGGATGAATGGAAAGAAGTGTACGAGAAGCTTGTCTATTGGGATATTGAGCTCGATCGAATTGAGGATTCCGGGATGCGTGAAATTCTTGAAATGCAGAAGAAGGAGGCGAATATTCAGTTTAGCAAATTTGTTGAGGATGCGTATTTGGATTGGGTAAATGGCAAAGTAGAGGCCCCTCAAATGATTCATACACTTTTTAAAAATCGAATCAGTCCATTGCTTAAGGAGCATGATCCTTTTGTGATCGTAATAGACAATTTGAGGTATGATCAATGGAAGGTATTAAACCCAATGCTGAGTAAACTTTTCCAGATCAAAAACGAGGAGGTAGTTTATTCTATTCTTCCAACAGCGACACATTATGCCCGCAATGCTTTTTTTGCAGGATTGATGCCTTCTGATATAGCAAAAAAACATCCAAATCTTTGGAGAAACGAAGAGGATGAAGGAGGTAAGAATCAATTTGAAAAGGAATTGCTCGAAGCACAATTAAAAAGACTTGGTCACGATATAAAATGGTCTTATCACAAGATCACAAACATAGATGCAGGGAAGAAGTTGTCGGACAATTTCAATCAGTTATTGTCGAATAAATTGAACGTGATCGTGTACAATTTCGTGGACATGCTCTCTCATGCGAGAACTGAGATGGAGGTCATCCGTGAATTGGCAGAAAACGAATCAGCATACAGATCAATTACGCGTTCATGGTTCGATCATTCGCCTTTGTTCGAAATCATAAAAAAGGTAGCAGAATCAGGTAGAAAATTGGTGATTACCACTGATCACGGCACGATCCGCGTTACAAATCCCGTAAAGATCATTGGAGAAAGATCAACGAATTCAAACCTGAGGTACAAGGTTGGACATAATCTTTCGTACAACGAAAAAGAAGTTTTCAGGGTATCAAACCCGGAGGATGCCAAACTGCCGAAAACCAGGTTGTCTTCTGAATTCGTTTTTGTGAGTGCAGCTGATTTCTTTGTTTATCCAAACAATTACAATCACTTCGTCAATTATTACAGTAATACCTTTCAGCATGGCGGGATTTCACTTGAAGAGCTGCTGATTCCTTATGTTGAGCTAGATCCGAGATGATAACGATTCAGATTCAACAACTTGATGATATTCATGAAGCTGCGAAAGAGTTTCTTGAAAAGGTAGGACATTGGAAATTATTTGCTTTTCAGGCAGAGATGGGTAGTGGCAAAACCACTTTTATTCAGGCGCTATTGAATTGCATGGGCATTGAAGACCCCGATGGTTCTCCAACTTATTCACTGGTTAACAGCTATGAAAGCCCGATGTACGGTAAGATCTATCATTTTGATCTGTATAGAATAGAAAGCGAAGAGGAAGCATACGATATTGGAATTGAGGAAATGCTTTATGGTGACGGTATGTGTTTTATCGAATGGCCTGAAAAAATTTCCGAACTCCTTCCTGATAACGTGATTTGGTCGTATATTCGTGTAAATCAGGATGGAAGTAGAACAATAAGCATTGATATATGATAACAGATCCGGAACTACTCAAACATTTAATGCAGCAGGGTAGCCTTCTTCCTAAGGAAGAAATGCTTGAAGTTGCGAAGAAGAAAGGAAGTCTTTATATCGGTATTCCAAAAGAGACATCTTTTCAAGAGAGAAGAGTGGCTTTGGTTCCTGAAACAGTATCATTGCTTGTTGCAAACGGGCATCGCGTTAAGGTAGAATCCAAATGTGGTGAAGGCGCTAGTTTTTCAGACCGCGATTACAGCGAAGCTGGAGCAGAGATCTGTCACTCACCGGAAGATATTTTCAAATGCGACATCGTATTTAAAGTTGCTCCTCCTTCTGAAGATGAAGTTGAGATGATGTCTGGAAATCAAACGTTGATCTCCGCTCTTCAGATCTCAATTCAACCCAAAGAGATCCTTCAAAAGCTCAGCTCAAAGAAGATCACGGCTATCGCTTGGGATTACATAAGGGATGACAGCGGTTCATTCCCAGTTGTCAGGACAATGGGAGAGATTGCAGGTAATACTTCAATTCTGCTGGCAGGTGATCTGCTTTCTTGTTTTAATCAGGGGAAAGGCATGATGTTAGGAGGGGTTGCAGGAGTCCAACCTACTGAAGTTGTTGTTATTGGAGCAGGAACGGTTGGAGAGTATGCTACTCGAGCAGCACTTGGACTTGGAGCTTCTGTAAAGGTTTTTGATAATTCACTCTCGAAGTTAAGGAGATTACAAAACAACCTTGGTCAAAGAGTTTACACTTCTGTTATTCAACCTAAAGTTTTGGCTAAAGCTCTCATGAGAGCGGACGTTGCGATTGGTGCATTGCGTGCATCATTGGGAAGGACGCCTTGCGTAGTAACAGAAGATATGGTAGAGAACATGAAGGAAGGATCTGTGATCGTAGATGTCAGTATTGATCAAGGAGGTTGTTTCGAGACCTCTCGTGTAACCTCGCATGAGAAACCGACATTTGTTCAGCATGGAGTAGTACATTACTGCGTTCCGAACATTCCATCTCGTGTTTCAAGAACAGCTTCATTTGCGCTTTCAAATATTTTCTCACCTATACTGCTGGATATGGGAGATAAAGGTGGCCCACGTGAATTGATCCAAAGAGATCATGGATTCAGAAGTGGAGTATACATGTACAAAGGTGTGGTGACGAGTGAAGTTCTTGGAAAAGTCTTTGGTCTCAAGTATAAGGACATTGAGCTTCTTCTTATGGGGATGAAGTAATGTTACGTCAGTTAAATTTACCGCCTGCAGGACTGGATCTATCTCGAGCAGGAGAAACGATCTTTGTAAGATGTCTTGTCAGAAAGAAAAAGCTGGTGCTTTCGCCGGAAGAATGGGTACGTCAACATATTCTCTATGCACTGATCCATCATTTTGAAATATCTCCGGTTAGAATTGGCGTGGAGGTTGGTTTATCCTATAACGGTCGGAAAAAGAGAGCCGATATTGTGATCTATAATGCATCTGCAGATATAGATGTAGTTATTGAATGTAAAGCACCGGAGGTTGAATTAAATTCAGAGACCTTATTTCAAATCGCTCAATACAACAAGATTTTTCAATCGAAACGACTAATGGTTAGTAACGGATTAGATCATTTCTCCATCGTGACAGATCCCGAATATCAAATAGTCGAAGGATTTATGTCCTTTTGATCTTTTAAGCGTGTTCTAACTTAAACTCTGAAGTTTTGTGGAAAGTAATATCCGGGTAATCCTGCTCTGCCATGGTTAGTAAGAACTGTGTTTCTGCAAGGAAAACAAGATTGTCTTCTTTATCCATAGCTATGTAATTTGCTTTTGCCCGCTTGAAAGATTCGAGCTGTTCCTGATTATCAGTGGTTATCCAGCAAGCTTTGTAATAATTTCTAGGTACAAAACGACACTTTGCTCCATACTCGTGCTCTAATCTGTAACTGATCACTTCAAATTGAAGCTGACCAACAGTACCGATGATCTTACGGCTACCCGGTTGCTGAATAAAGAGCTGAGCAACGCCTTCGTCCATCAACTGACGTACCCCTTTATCTAATTGCTTTGATTTAAGTGGGTCAAGGTTTTCAAGCTCCATGAACATTTCAGGTGAGAAACTTGGGATACCTTTGAAATTGAAGTTTTCACCCTCATTCAGCGTATCACCGATCTTAAAGTTTCCGGCGTCGTAAAGTCCGACAACATCACCTGGAAATGCCTCGTCAATGACACTTTTATCCTGTGCCATGAATGATGTTGGATTCGGGAATTTTAAATTTTTATCAAGTCTGACGTGATGATAGAATTTGTTTCGCTCGAACTTTCCTGAGACAATTCTTAAGAACGCGATCCTGTCACGGTGTTTTGGGTCTAGGTTGGCATGAATTTTAAAAACAAAGCCAGAGAATTTTTTATCAGAAGGTTCCACCATTCCCTTATCCGTTTCTCTTCCTCTTGGAGTTGGAGAGATCTCACAAAACGCATCCAGAAGTTCCTGTACCCCGAAGTTATTCACAGCAGAACCGAAAAATACGGGAGCGACTTCACCTGCCAGGTAGTCTTTTTGATCAAATGCATCATACACACCATCAATCGTTTCGATTTCCTCACGTAATTCATTGGCTGCATCTTCACCGACCATTTTTGTAAGCTCATCGGACTCAATGTCAAGAGCAACCACATCGTCGGAGATACCAGTTTTATTCGGTGAGAACAGATTCAATTGATTCTTGTAGATATTGTATACCCCTTTAAATCTATCGCCCATTCCAATAGGCCAACTTAAAGGACGTACTTTTATGTTCAGCTTAGATTCCAGCTCGTCAAGAAGATCAAATGCCTCCTTACCATCACGGTCTAATTTGTTGACAAAAATGATCACGGGAGTATTTCTCATGCGACAAACTTCCATCAAGCGCTCTGTTTGTTCCTCGACACCATTTGCAACATCTACGACCAGGATCACACTATCTACAGCAGTTAATGTGCGATAGGTGTCTTCAGCGAAATCCTTGTGACCTGGAGTGTCTAGGATATTGATCTGTTTATCGTTGTACTCGAAGGCCATAACAGATGTAGCAACCGATATACCTCTCTGTTTTTCAATTTCCATGAAATCGGAGGTCGCAGATTTCTTGATCTTGTTGTTTTTAACAGCACCAGCAGTCTGAATCGCACCACCAAATAGGAGTAACTTTTCCGTTAATGTTGTCTTACCGGCATCCGGGTGGGAAATAATTCCGAAGGTCCTTCTTCTTGCGATCTCTGATTCGTTGCTCATCTACGATTTTTTTGCAAAAGTAGAAAATCGAACAGACTATTTAAAAGGATTCACCAAAGCTAATGTAGAATCCGTTTTGTCCGTCTTGTCCAATAGCGTAATCAAATCTTAAATTGGTCCGTTCATTTTTGTCTACCAAAAAGCGCAATCCTACGCCAGCATTGGGTTTGAAATTTGTTGAAGTAAGATTATCTAAGTTTCTGTAAATCATGGAGTAACCCCCAAAAACAGATAAACCTATTCGCCAGAATAGATCCGTTCTCAATTCGGATTGTAAAGTAGTGAGGTTGTTTGTTCGAAAGCGCCCATAAAAGTATCCGCGCACAAATGCATCTCCACCTAACAATGCAATATCGTAAAATGGTGCACCGGGTGATACATGACTGGAATATAGGCGAGCTGATAATACTTGGGGAAGCTTCGTTCCCCAGGAAAAGTACTTTCTGAGATCTAGGGTGGTGCGCGAGTAATTGCTGGATGAGAGGTTGAACTCGAATTGTATTTTTAAATAATGACCATGGTCAGGTGTTAATATGTTGTTCCGATGATCATTCAGAAAAATTGTGCTCAACCCATAATTTTTTTGACTGCTTAATTCAGGGAAAGAAAGAAGTGACGAGTCTGACTGAATGGCTGTGTACTGAAAATGCCTTAGACCAAGACCGATAAATACATTACGTCTTATTGAACGAAGGAGGTTCAGGTCGATCTTCAATCTGTCACTTTGATATAAAATTTCAGCTGTATCAGCAGTGTTTTCACCAATTCCGTAGTAATAATCCGGGTATTTAGAGTAATGCAATAACCCCTGTGTAAACCACTTTTCATGTTTCGTGAAATAGTTCCATTGGATCTCAGAAATGATCTGTTTTCTCCAGGTATAGTTGAACTCGATCTTAGCATTTGAGGTTCTTGTGAGACTGTCGTTGAAGATGTCTATAGTGAATAATGCTACTGCACCAATATATGTTTTGGTTTCAGGGGAATATCCAAATGCGGGAACGGGCAGTATCTTAATCTTTTTGTGAGAAGATGTGTCCTGCTGACCTATAACAGCCCAACTCGAGCTAATTAGAATAATGAAGATTAAAACTTTCAAGGCACCTATTTTTCCAATGAACCATTCTCATTAGGGCCAAGATAAACAGGCCATGTAAGTTGTTCTATACTTTGTTCAAGATCTATACATTGGACGATACTAGTAGGCATCTCATTTTCGGATTCCATCGTCGTCACGGCCAATACAAGTTCAAATTTACCATCATTGTTCAGGTCTTCCAATGAGGGTGTTGAAGCCATAGAGATTCCTGTCCTAACTGGACCGATATAATAGTTTTTATTGGATCGGATATCGATAACTTTTACTTGATTTATCATGAGGAAAGTGGAGGGATCAAGTAGCGCATTCTCAACAAAAATGATCTCGTCGATCTTGTCGTTATTGAGGTCTGCACATACAGCCGGAGAAAATTGATTAAAACCGGATACTTCATCCATAATTATTTTTCCGCTTGCACCATCAACTGCGATTAATCGCCATTCCTGATAAATCGGGAATGTTCCCTTTGAAATAATGGTAAAAAAATCGGGTACACCATCCTCATTGAAATGACCGAAAGAAGGAGTGACATAACATTCATAGCCAGGGAAGTTGTGCTCCCAAAGAACACGATTGGTTTGACCGTCGAAAGCACTTAAAGTGCCATTCATGCGTGCATTTAATATGTCCGGAACTTCATCCTTGTTGATATCTGCACTCAACGAGTTAAGGATGAAACCCTTCTCTGAATCGTGGGTGATCTCAACGGCATTTTTCATTTTACCATTTAACACCTCAGACAATCTTACTTTCCATAATCCACCGTCAATTGTTTCCCCTCCACTTCCGAATACAACATATGTTTCCTGCTGATGATTTACGATATGTGGGGCATAGTATGTTTCACGTTTTTCAGGTAATGGGATAGTCTTAATAGTCTTTCCTGATTTGGAGCTTATGACCATCAGGATCGATCCTCCACGCTCCTTGTCCTCAGGTTTTGCAAGATAATCTCCGCCATTTGACACAAGTAGATCCTTGTATCCATCTTTATCCTGATCATCGATCCACTGAGTAGCATAAAAATTCAGGATACCTTTTGTTCGTGGGTCTCCTTGGTCCTTTGAGAAAAACTCCCATATAAGCTCACCTGTATTGCCGTTAATCGCAAAGAATGAACCTGCTCTTCCACCAATAAAGACATCATCAATTTTATCTCCGGTAATGTCTTGGAACATTGCGCTCGTATATGTTTGTGTAGGAGTTGGGAAATTCCAGAGCATTTGTCCGGTTTTTCCATCAATCGCTATTATTCCATTTGGTGTTGGAATAGCTTCGACACCACCTCCAAGAACAATATCCTTCACCCCGTCAGAGTTCAGATCAGTAAACCTGGGAGAAGAGAATATATTGGCTGAATCTATCTGAATTTTCCACGATTCACGCTGAGCGAAACTTAATACAGAAGATGAGATCATGTACAGGATCGCGAAATTTCGTGTGATTTTCATCATGTGCAGGTGTTTTGGCAAATGTAAGAATTTGATTTTTGCACGAACAGACTCGAATTATTAATATACTTTTATTAGATACTATCAAATTTTTGAAAAAGGCATTCAGTGGGGAAGATCATATTATTTTTTCAGGTTTTTGCTCTAATAAGTATAAGCGGAATTGCTCAGGAAAGCGACGATCAAAAAGTTCTCGCAATCCATCATCGTTATTTGGATGAGGCAATAGAGCTGACAAAACATTGTGTTGGTTTTAGTCCGCCGGTTAGCGGAAGAGCATTTGCTTATCTCAGCGTTGGAATCTACGAATCTACGATCGATTTTACGGATCACATGAGGTCGCTCTCAGGTCAAATGAATGGTTACAGCAGAACGGTATTTGCGGACAAAAAAAAATACAACAGGTTTCTGGTAGCCATAGCCTGCGATCACGAAATGATGAGTCATCTTTATCGCAACATGCCACCGCGAAACCAAAAAAATCTTCAACAATTATTCAATGAATTAAAGGATTCACACGGTGATGGTTTTTCGAAAAAAGTAAATGAGAGATCACTGGATTTAGGAAAGAGGATTGCAAATGAAATCATAGAATGGTCAAAGACTGATGGAGGAGAAGAAGGATTTATTTATAATTTCCCCGATGAATACACCCCTCCGGAGTGCCTTGAATGTTGGGTAAAAACAACTCCCGGCTATTTGCCATCTTTATTACCTTATTGGGGTAGTAATCGTTGGATGATGAAAGGAAGTGAAGCAACCATGTCAGGTTGTGAAGTGATTCCGTTTTCTACTGATACGAACTCGTTACTCTATAAGGATGCATATAGTATTCTGGAAAATTCAAAACTTTCGGATCCAAAATTCGAGATCATTGCGGAATACTGGGATGATTCACCGGGTTACTCGGGTACACCCTCAGGTCATTTCTATACATTGGCAAGAACGATAAGCGAACAAAAAGAGCTGGATTTAAAGAAGGCGATCGAATTATATGTTAAGTTGGGAATAGCGATGAATGAGGCATATATTGCGAGCTGGCAATTAAAGTATAAGTTCAGCTTCATTCGTCCCATTACTTACATTCAGCGCTATATCGATCCTCAGTTCAATACGAGATTAAGCACACCTCCTTTTCCCGAATTTCCATCAGGACATTCTTACCAGTCGGCAGCTGGAGGAGAGATATTTAAACAAGTTTTCGGAGATCAGGTATCTTTCATAGATTCTACCAATGTAGATCGAGATGATATCAATGGAGCACCTCGTTCCTACGCATCTTTTACAGAATTAGTGGAAGAAGTCTCCTGGTCTCGCTTTTATGGTGGAATACACTTTAGAAAAACCCTTGACATCAGCATGGACTATGGTTCTCGTTTAGGGCGCTTCGTTGCTGAAAAACTTGTGTGTATCGATGAAGAGTAGTTATTCGATTCTTATTACGCTATTTCTGTCGTGTTACGTTTTCGGGCAAACCAAATTCATCGAGGTAGGTGAAGAAAAAGGTCTAACGTATATCTATCCCGGTAATGAATTTCAAATGGCAGGAGGAGGTGTTCTTGTCATAGACGTGAACAATGATGGATGGGAAGATGTTTTTCAGTCAGGAGGGGTATTCAATTCTAAGCTCTGGATCAATCAAAAAGGACAATTTGTAGATGGAACAGAAGAATACAAATTGGATGCATTATACGGTTATTTCATTCAAGGAGCTATAAGTGCCGACTATGATAACGACGGTTTTATCGATATGATGATCGTTAATTTCGGAAAAGGTATCGGTCGTGGTGATAAGCACTCTCCTGCACTTATGCGTAATGTTCGCGGTGAGTATTTCGAGCTCATCGATCTTTCAGATGTTATCGAACCCGGGAATTATGCTTCTGCATGTTGGGGAGATTTCAATATGGATGGTTTTTCGGATATCTACCTAGCAAATTATGTTTCCTCGATGGGAGGGATCAGAGATTCCAATGGAAGAGAAATTGGTTATGATCCGGTTTGCTTCGAAAATAAGCTCTTACTCAATAATGGTGGTAAAGGGTTTACGGAATGTGCAGCAAAATATGGTTTAAATGATGGTGGTTGTGGCCTCGCAGCTAGTTTCACTGATGTTGACAATGATGGAGACCCGGATCTGTTACTGCTGAATGACTTTGGAGAATGGACCGGAATCGGCAACCAGTATTATGAAAACAATTATCCCGAAGAGAGTTTTACGAATAAAACCATAGAAAGCGGTTTTGGGATCAAAATGTATGGAATGGGTATTGGTCAAGGCGATTATGATAACGATGCTGACCTGGATTACTATCTCACGAACATTGGAAGGAACTACCTTATGAACTACGAAAATGGGAAGTTTACCGATGTTGCGAAGGAATTAGAAATTGATCTTACGTATGTCAGAGATACAGTGCGTGGAACAAGCTGGAGTGGTTTGTTTTTCGATATGGAATTTGATGGTGATCTTGATCTGTATGTATCTAAAGGAAACGTAGCTGCTCTGGTCCCAAAAACTTCTGTCAAGGATTGGAACGTCTTATTTGAAAACCGAAATGGTGAATTTGTTGATGCATCTGATTCATCAGGAGTAAATGATCTGTTGTCACATCGTGGAGCGGTGATCTTCGATTACGATCATGATGGCGATCTGGATATTATTTCAAGTGTTGTTAAGCTTCCTTGGGGAGCTTTTGCCAATCTCGATCAAAAGATCAAGTTGTACCAGAATGAAATGAAGGTAGGAAATTGGATCGGAATAAGATTAAGAGGAGCGGATGGCCTTAATGCGGACTGTTTTGGTTGTAAAGCGATCTTCAGGCAAGGAGGAAAATCTATGATGCGGGAGGTTGATGGTGGGAGCGGACAGGCATCACAATCTACTAGGATATTGTATTTTGGATTGAACGATGCCAATGTCCTGGAAGAGTTAACCATACACTGGCTTGGAGGGGAGATTACCGTGCTCAAGGACCTGATGGGAGGGAAGGTTTACGAGATTTCCAGTTATCAGCAAATTCAAATTTTGAGATAAAAAAAAGAGTCTTGAAAATCAAGACTCTTTAAGGGTGGAAGATCGGTCTCGAACCGACGACCTCCTGAACCACAATCAGGCGCTCTAACCAACTGAGCTACAACCACC
>SBGS01000169.1 GCA_006226555.1 Bacteroidota bacterium | reverse complement strand
GGATCTTTTGATTCGATCAGTTCAGCATATATCCCCTCGATTAGCCAGCGTCTTCCAACTTTGCTTAAGTAGCTTTTCATGGCAGGATATGCCGGTTTATAGTTCAGTCGCGCACATAGCTTAAACCAATCGGATTTAATAATATCATTTGCTTTTAAGCTGAAGAGCAGTTGATCATCGATCGCTTTCAATTGTTCGGATGTCGCATTGCCATCAATTCCACGAATGAATGTTTGCCACTCTTGTGTGATCAGATCATTAAGCTTGAGTTTTTTAAAGTCCTTGTCAGCTGAAAGGTCCTTTCCTTCGTTCAGTGCTTTAGCATATTCCTCCATCTTCACCAATCTTGGAGATTCTATCTTTATGCAATTCTCAGGTAATCCGGGCTGATAGATCCATTCCTCTGTATTAAATTCAACATGATTAGGTTCCAACAGATTCTTCTCCAGATAGGCAACAAAAGATTCGGTGGTTAAAGTCTTGAAGGCATGCTGATCAAAATAATTCTTAAGGAAATCGTCAAATGCTTTTCGGCCTACAACTTTTTCAAGGGTTCTCAGGAAAAATGCTCCTTTCACATAGGCAACGTCTGTCATACCATCATCCGGATCGCGTCCTTTGAGATCGAGCTTAAGATTGGAGTCTTCCGGATGTTCACTTTCTTCGATGTACTCCAGGGATGCGATAAGGTCCTGGAATTCGATTATTGCAAGAATGTCTGCTATTTCTTTGCCTTCAAGCTCCTCCATGATCCTGTTTTCAAAGTACACGGTGAATCCTTCATTCAGCCAGAAATCATTCCATGTGGCGTTTGTAACCAGATTTCCAGACCATGAGTGCGCAAGCTCATGTGCGATAACAGATACTAAACTTTTGTCCCCTGCCAGTAACGTCGGATTTGCAAAAGTAAGTCTCGGATTTTCCATGCCCCCGAAAGGGAAAGAATAAGGGAGCATGATGATATCGTATTGATCCCAACGATACTTCCCATAGATCTTTTCTGCGATGGTCATCATCTTCGGTAGATCCTCAAATTCTGATGCGCATTTATCGATTAGCTCCGGTTCAGCAAAAATTCCCGTACGGCTGTCCAACTTGACATATTCAAGATCTCCAACGGCAAGAGCGATCAGATAACAAGGGATTGCCTGATTCATTTCGAACTTGTAAACGCCCTCTTTATTTCTTTTTGTAAGTTGGTTTGCACTCATAACGGCTACCAGCTCTGAAGGGACTTTTACCGTTGCAGAATAAGTGATACGACTTAGTGGGCTGTCCTGAACAGGTATCCATGTTCTCGTAAGGATAGCCTGTCCCTGTGTGTATAGGAATGGATGTTTTTTTCCGGTTGTCAGACTTGGTGGTAACCAATCAAGTGCACTGGAAGATTCAGTCGTCTTGTATTGTATGGAAACTGTTTTGGTATTCGGTGCGATCGTAATATCCAGTGGTTGTCCTAAGATAGGATCGTCTTTACCGATCTTAAAATCGGTCTCACTGCCGTTGTCTAAGGTTACTTTAATGATCTCCAAACCATGAATATCCATCACGATATGGTCGACTTCATGATCAGATAATGTATGGGTAGCAATTCCATAAATTGTATTGTTGTCAAAATCGACTTCCAGATCCAGATTCAGGTGTGTCGTATGAACTTCCTCAATATTAGAGTAGGAGTGAACATCTTCTGTAGCTTCTTCCGAAGAAGTATCATTTCCAGTATTGTCAGTCGAGCAAGAAAGACCGATAAACAATAAGGGAAATACAATTAATAGTAAACTTTTCATTCCGTCAGGTGTTGACCAAAATTAGCATTTATTCTTGTCACTCAAATAGCGTATGGCATCTGCCGCTCCGTATAAACCGAATAGAGCGGGCATATAGCTCACAGTTCCATAGAAGGACTTCTTGAAATTTAGTCCATTTGTCATTTTAAGCGATTCTTTTAGTTGCAATTCTGAAGAAAAAACGGCTCTTACTTTCTTAAAGTCCACGTTTCTTCTTTTCAGTCGTTTTTTAATGTGAGCGGCAAGTTTGCAATTATGTGCATGTTTCAGGCTGGCTACCATGACTTTTGATGGATCTGTTTTACCTCCCGCTCCGTAATGAGAAACGATCTTGATCTTTTTAGCGATGCACGCAACGAGCCATTCGATCTTAGGAGAAACGGAATCAATGCAATCCATTACGACATCAGGTTTGTAATCGTTTAAGATTTCCCAAACGCGTTCCGGCATGACAAATTCCTCGATGACATTAAGCTTCAGCTGAGGGTTGATGTCTTTTAATCGCTCAGCCAGCACCACTGCCTTATTTCTTCCGATCGTTGAATCCAGGGCAGTAAGCTGACGATTTTTATTGGTCGGATCAAAAACGTCACCGTCAATTATTGTCATTTCACCTACTCCTGCACGCGCAATGAACTCAGCAGCAAATGATCCAATTCCACCTAGTCCAACGATCAATACATGTGCTTTTGATAGTTTCTTCAATGCTTCATTTCCGATCAGAAGCTCCGTTCTTTCTAACCAATTTTCCATTTATCAAACACCTCTTTAATGTTCATCTCTATTTGCGCTTCAACAAGCTCTCTTCCTTCCGGTCTCAGTTCGGAGAAAGCATTATAAACCGAAGCGATATCTATTTTATCTTGATCATCTGTTTCAAGAAACACACGGTCTAACGGGATCTTGCCACAAACTTCACGCAAAGCTGTATTTCTTTCATTACAAATTGCCTCGCCAAAACTAATATAGAAATCGGAATCGATTAGTCTATCTAACATCTTTGCTTTGCTGAATCCATGAATGATCCAGGGTAATGCTTTCGTTGTATTTCTTTTTAGGGAAATGACTTCCTCAAACGCTCGAACGCAATGAATGATCAATGGTAAATGATTTCTTTCGGCGATCTCAATTTGTTTTTTGAAAACATCCAGCTGGCGTTCAAACGGTGAAGCACAGAGCTTATCTAGTCCACATTCCCCCACAGCAATATTGTTTGATGCATTCGCCCTGGCTTCGAAATCTATCCAATCGATACTATCAGGTATATACCATGGGTGTATCCCGATCGAGCTGATTACCTCAGATTTATCTGGATAGATCACATTCAACATAGAATGTCCATCTAACTCGTTTTTATGCGAATGGATGTCGTATTGCATATTTCAAAAATAACTTCTTCTCGAGTACAGCAAATGTTTCCTTAGAATAAAGATGAATTAACATTTATTTTTATATTTTCACGCTCAAACCAATTATCAATTATGGCAAGTAACGACCAATTAATAGAAAGAATTGAAGCGCAAGGGAAACTGTTTGGACACCCTAAAGGATTGTATCTGTTGTTCTTCACAGAGATGTGGGAGCGCTTTAGTTATTATGGAATGCGTGGTATCCTTATGCTTTACATGACCAAGCTATGGATGGAGAATGGTCTTGAGATCGCTGAAGATAGTGCAGCATTGATCTACGGGTTCTTTACCGGATTCGTTTATTTCACGCCAATTATTGGTGGTTGGATCGCGGATAGATTTATTGGTCAGCGTAAAGCCATTACTATAGGAGGTATAACGATGTTCTTAGGACAATTGGTTCTGTTTGGAATGAATACGCATTTCGGATTGGGATTAGGATTGGTGCTACTGATCATCGGGAATGGATTCTTCAAGCCAAATATTTCCACAATGGTTGGTCAGCTATACCGTGATGGTGATGATCGTCGCGATGCTGCCTTCTCGATCTTCTATATGGGTATTAACCTTGGAGCTTTGATCGCACCTTTGATCGTTGGTTTATTGGCAGAAGACTGGTTTGCATTAAAAGACGCCGCTGGTAATATTACCGCTTACGGATTTAAGTACGGATTCCTTGCGGCTGCAATTGGTATGGCTTTAGGACAGCTGATCTTTAATGGTCTTGCAAAGAAATATCTATTGGAGATAGGTGAGAAACCAGCTCCATCTGCTACCGTGGAGGCATCAGAAATTATTGAGGATGTTCAAAATGTAAAAACTGGAACACTTACTTCAGTTGAAAAGCAACGTATTGCTGTGATCTTCATCCTGACTTTCTTTGTGATCTTCTTCTGGGCAGGATTTGAACAGGCAGGTTCTTCAATGACATTGTATACTGATACCTATATCGATAGAAATTTCTTCGGATGGCAAATCCCTACAACGTTCTTCCAGTCGGTTAACCCGTTATTTATCGTAGCTCTTGCACCGATCTTTGCATGGTTCTGGACATCTAAGTTCGGAAAGAAGTTAACGACGCCAGTAAAGATGAGTCTTGGAATGATCCTTTTGGGAATCGGTTTCTTATTTATGTTATTCGCAACGTATGAAGTTCAGACTTCTATGGAAGAAGGTAAAGAAGTGGTTGTTCAAAAAGCGGCATTAGTTTGGTTGATCTTAACGTATTTCTTCCACACGATCGGTGAATTATGTCTTTCACCTGTTGGATTATCTGTTGTTACGAAATTGGCACCGGTTAAGCTTGCGTCTATGTTGATGGGAGTTTGGATGTTGTCTTCGTTTGCAGCAAATATCATCGGTGGGTTCATCGCTGCATATGTAGAAAAGCTTGGAGCTGCAACGATCTTCGTTTCCATTGCAGTATTTGTAATGGTGCTTGGATTGATCATGTTACTGCTTTCACGCAGATTGTCTAAGATGATGCATGGCGTGAAATAATCTTATAAAATCATTATTTTTAGCAGTCCCTTCGGGGACTGTTTTTTTTTATACCAATCCGATTTATCATATTCATGAGCACTTCAAACCAAGAAATATTTAATTCAAAAGTTTTAGGTCATCCTTCAGCATTGTTCGTATTGTTCTTTACTGAGATGTGGGAGCGATTCTCCTATTACGGTATGCGTGCCTTGTTAGTCCTGTTCTTGACCTCCTCACTGACTGAAAGCGGATGGGGACTGGAGAAGTCTCAGGCATCGGCCTTATTTGGGTCTTATGTGGCTCTTGTATACCTCAGTACTATGCTTGGTGGTTATTTTGCGGATAATGTCTGGGGATATCGAAAGGCAGTTGTTGTGGGAGCGGTTCTAATGACCTTGGGACATGCAGCCATGGCTTTTGAGACGACATGGTCTATTTATACCGGTTTGATCCTGCTTGTTTTTGGAAGTGGTTTCTTTAAGCCAAACATGACCTCCATGATCTCTCATATCTATAAAGATCATCCGGAGAAGAAAGATGGCGCATACACGATCTTTTACATGGGGGTGAATGCGGGTGCGTTCTTTGGGATTCTATTATGCGGTTACTTAGGTGAAACAGTAGGATGGAGTCTGGGATTTGGTCTGGCAGGTATATTCATGTTCTTTGGAATGGTTCAATTCTGGTTGTCTCAGGATATCTTCGGTGATATCGGATTAAAACCGAAGAAGGAATTAGAAGAATCACTGGAACCAATTGATAGCAATCTTGATAAAGTAACTGAAGATAGGGGAGAAAGCCAGAAGTTTACAACGCTTCAACTGATGCTGATCGGGGTTATGGCGCTAATGGGACTCGTTTGGATCATTAATGACCCAATGTCGAAGATATACGGTGTAAATGTCCTCAATTTTAAGATCGCGGGTATCGATGGAGCATTGTTAACAATTGTAGTTGCAATTGCACTGTTCGTTGGTCTGACGATCTATCGTTTAACAGGATATAAAAAGGAAGTGAGAAATAAGTTTCTCGCAGTGATCTTTTTCGCCTTCATGGTCATGTTCTTCTGGGCTATTTTCGAGCAGTCTCCGAATACGTTGACAACCTTCGCTCGCGATTATACGAACCGAACACTTGAAGGTACTGCGGGCACTGTATTTAAGGTTGTGAACTCATTGATCACACTTATTCCTTTGGGGATCATTACATGGGTTCTCTTTAAGTTATTCGGACAAACATTTAAAAAATATAAGGTTGCTAATCTGATCCTATCCACAAGCTTTATCATTATCTGGGGAGTGGCGATATGGATGCTGATAGTTGAATTCGGAAAAGAAACAGCCGAAGTTCCGGCAACATGGTTCAGCGTTTTAAATTCACTGTTCATCATATCTTTTGCACCTCTTTTTTCCAGATGGTGGGAAAGTAAATACAATCCAAATGCGACTCAAAAATTTGCAATTGGGTTAGGTTTCCTTGCACTAGGAATGGCTTGTGTGGCATTTGGTGCCTCAGGTATTGAAGCGGGTGCTGAAACGGCATCGGTGAGTATGATCTGGTTGGTGCTGGTATACCTATTCCATACCCTAGGTGAGCTTTGTATTTCACCTGTAGGTTTGTCATACGTAAGTAAGCTCGTGCCTGCCAAAACGATCGCTTTTATGTTCGGATTATGGTACTTGGCTGTCGCAATCGGACAAAAGCTTGCGGGTATTTTCGGAGAATCTTCCGATGGTATAGCGGCTGAGAATGGGATCAGTTATTTCTTCTGGATCCTAACGATTATTCCGCTTGTTCTCGCGGTTGTATCATTGTTGCTAACTCCGGTGATCAAGAGGCTCATGCAAGGAATTAAATAAATCAATTAAATGAAGACACTTTTATTACTGTTCGCTTCGTCGATCAGCATTTTTAGTTTTGCTCAAACAGCCACTATTCTGGATAGTACTGAAGTCGAGCAGTTGGAAGAATTTGTCTATTCGAACATCAGTGTTGAACACAGTATAGAATTAGAGGAAACTGCCGATCTTCTCATTGATTTTGCGCTGAGCGATGTTGTTAAGGAAGTGGACTCAGTCGTATTGAATTTGGGAGATCATTCATTGGTTTTTGATCATTTCGGTCCAATTCTGATCAGAGATGTTAATTCAGCTATCGATCTGAGCGTTTCAGCTTACAAGGATGGGAAACGGATCAA
>SBGS01000055.1 GCA_006226555.1 Bacteroidota bacterium | reverse complement strand
GCCAGATAAGAACGTAATCTCCCTACGATAAAATAGATGGGAATAGTATCTAAAAGTGCAAATGCAAACTTAAAGGCATAGCTACTGAGTATGAATCCCAATAGTGCAGAAAATAGCTCATCATTCGGGCCTATTGGTAATGCATGAGCGTAAAAATGGGTTATTAATATTACAGCCACTGAATCAACCAGCTGACTTGTCAAGGTAGAAACATTATTTCTCAACCAAAGTTTCGCTCCCTTTGTTTTCCTTTTAACATAATGGAACACGTGTACATCCACAAATTGAGCAGTAAGGTACGCGATCATCGAAGCGAATGTTGCTCCAAATGTCAATTTACGGATCTCATAAAATGTATAACCGTGAGGAACATCAACTGTATTTCCAGAAATACTTAGGTTAAGCGTGCCATCCGGATTCAAGTTCTCAGGAGCATCCAGCCAACCACCAAGCCATAAAATAAACAGAACCCACAAGTTCAATATGAAACCCACCCACACGACCATATTGGCCCTTTTCTTTCCATATATTTCCGAAATGATATCCGTACACAGGAAGGTGATCGGATATGGTAACACTCCGACAGCCACCATTATTTTAAATCCATTATCTCCACTCCAGCCGAACATCGATCCTAGGTCTATAAACCTTGAAATACCCAAGATGTTCAGCATGGTAAGCGAGCCAAGAAAAATACCGGCCAGAAGCAAAAAGATATATTCCCTTCTTCGTTTGATGTATAACTCCTGATCTCCTGTCCCGAACATTACAATGATTTGGGATAAAGATAGAAAGGAAAGTCAATAGGGAAAAATAACTATCTTCGAAGAACCATTAAAACACATGGCAAAAGTCGACACATCTCAATTAACTAAATTATACTACAGTATCAGTGAAGTTGCTGAGATGTTTGATGTAAACATGTCTCTCATACGCTTTTGGGAAAAAGAATTCCCTGCGTTACAACCTAAAAAGAATAAACGCGGTAACCGCTACTATTCTCCAAAGGAGATCGAGAAACTCAATAGAATATTTGAACTCGTAAAAGAGAAAGGATATACGCTAGACGGTGCCAAAAAAGCATTAAGATCCAAGAAGCAAGATAATTCTGAATTACAGGGATCAGATGTTGAAATTCAAACGAATCAAGAAGTGATCATCAAAAGATTAGAGGAAATTAAATCTAAGCTGGTCGAATTTAAAGATCGTTTGTAATTGAATTGAAAGCATTCCTGAATTCTTCTCCTGATACCTCCTGATCAATTATACATCTTCCAATCCCTTCAATTAAACAGGTTCTAATTGTTCCTGAATGGTTCTTTTTATCATTTTGCAGAAGATCGAGTAATCTATCCATTTCTTGCTCTGAAAGATGAGGAATTGGATATTTAAAAATGAGATTTTGCTTAATGAGCTCCCAATCTTCATTATTCAATAATCCACGATCCAATGAAATTCTGGATTCTACAAGCATCCCGATCGCTATTGCGTATCCATGAGTAATACCTTTTCCTTCCATCATTACTCCTTCCAAAGCGTGTCCGAAAGTATGTCCAAAGTTGAGTAACTTTCGATCTCCTTTTTCAAACGTATCCGCCTTTACTATATCTGCCTTTACCGAGCAAACAGCCTCTAAAAGCGTTGCATCAATCTGACTGGGATCAGACTTTATGATCTTTTCGAAAAGCGATCTTCCGTGTATAATTCCATGTTTAATTGCTTCCGCATAACCACTCAATCGTTCTGTTTCAGGGAGTGTTTGCAGAAATGCAGGATCAATAAATGTTTGAACCGGAAAATTGATCGTCCCTACCTGATTCTTATAAACACCTAGATTAACTCCATTTTTTCCTCCAATTGCTGCATCAACCATCCCCAATAAAGAGGTCGGAACATTGATAAACTGAATTCCTCGTTTATATGTTGAACCTAGAAAGCCTCCAAGATCTGTAATCACTCCTCCTCCAAGATTAATTAACAGATCATACCTTCCAAAACCATATTCTGTCAGCGCACCGTATAAATGGGCTACTATTTCCAAGTCTTTACTCGACTCCCCCGCCTCCACTTGCAGGATCTCAGCACTTTCAAGACCTGCTACGCTATTCATGAGCAGAGACAAACAGTGCTCATAGGTGTTTTCATCTGTCAAGATAGCGATCTTATTAGGATTTAGCTTTTGAATTAGCCGAGTGAGATCTGACTCTATCAGTGTGCCTACGAACAAGTTATCCATACAATTGTGATTGGAAGTGACGATGACAAAAATAAGGAATTAAGAATGCACGAATTATTTATATTCTGACTGTTTTACAATTTGTGAAAGCAGTTATTTTTGTTCCATGATATCCTTCGAAAATACTGAAGTTGCCTTTCGCGGAAAAAGCAACAGAGATCTTAAACGAGCATACTGGTTATTTAAGCTGGTATCCAGCTCCGGGTTGGTAAAATTTGGAAAGGGGTTTACAAATTTTTCCCTTAAAATGAGATTACCGATCAAAGGCGTAATAAAGAAGACTATCTTTCATCAATTCTGCGGAGGAGAGAACATTCAGGAATCTATGTTAGCCTCAAAACTACTTGCAGAAAGGAATGTAAAAACTATTCTTGACTACAGTATAGAAGGAAAAACCCAAGAGGAGGATTTTGAAAAAACCGTTCAGGAAATACTAGCTACTATCTCAGAAGCTAAAAACAACAAAAACATACCTTTCGCAGTTTTTAAAGTTACAGGCATCAGTACATTCCGAATTCTTGAAGCTGCCAATAATGGGATCGAAAATCTCAATGCAAAAGATAAAGAAGCCTATGATAGGATCGTTGACAGAATAGAGCGCATTTGCAAAAGTGGATTTGAAAACAACGTTCCAGTATTCATTGATGCCGAAGAATCATGGATTCAGGATACTATTGATCGTATTGTGGTGGAGATGAGTGTGAAGTATAATAAGGAAAAAGCTATCGTCTTCAATACCCTTCAAATGTATCGTCATGATCGTCTGGAATATATGAAAGCGATCATAGATCAGGCTTCACGGGAAAACTGGTATGTCGGTTTCAAGATAGTTCGAGGTGCCTATATGGAGAAAGAGCGTGAAAGAGCTCAAAAAATGGGTTATCCTTCTCCAATCCAGGCGACTAAGGCGGATACGGATAAAGATTACGATGCATGTGTTTCATATTGTCTTGATCACATCGAACGAGTAGCAATTTGCGCCGGAACTCACAACGAAGAAAGTTCAAGAAAGCTTGCAGAATTGATTGAAAAGAAAGGATTGAATAAAGAAGATGATCGCATCTATTTCGCTCAACTACTGGGTATGAGTGATCACATCTCCTTTAATCTGGCTGATTTGGGATATATGGTAGCCAAGTACGTCCCTTATGGGCCGGTAAGTGAGGTTTTACCTTACCTTATCAGACGAGCAGAAGAAAACACCTCCGTGGCAGGACAAACTTCTCGAGAGCTTAGCCTGATCAAAAAGGAGATGGCAAGAAGAAAGATCTGATATTAACGGATGATATTCACGTGGCCGGTGATCATTATTCGTTCATCTGTTGAGAGTGTCTTGAATTCTATTTTCCAAGAATAAGTGCCATCAGGAACAATCCTTCCTCCATACGTACCATCCCAACCTACAGTCGCATCATTTGATTCAAAGATGATCTCTCCCCATCTGTTATAGATCTTCATATTGAAATCATATGGGTCAAAACCAGCTGTAAAGATCGGTTGAAAATGCTGATTGAACTCGTCGTTATCCGGTGTGAAAGTATTCGGAATATAATAGATAATTGCATCCGTAACCTTAATGTAATTCACTACGGTATCCGAACATCCCAAAGGAGAAAATGCATATAAGGTAATCGCGTATGAACCAGACTGTTCCTGAGGATATTCATGAGTAGGACTTTCTATGGTACTTAATGGGCTATTATCACCGAAATCCCACACGTAATCCACAGCGCCACTTGATGTGTTGTAGAATGCTACGTCTGTATCAAGACTCAACAATGTTTGAGAAGAAACATTGAATGAGGCAATAGGGTTATCTTCTATATAAATATAATCCTGTAATGTAAGGTCATTTACGCAACCATTAACAGTTGTTAACGTGAGTGTAACATCAAAATAGCCGGATTGATCATAGTAGTTCTGCGTTACGCCGCACATTGTAGACGAATTTCCATCACCAAATTCCCAAAGACAGCTTGCAATATTCCCGGTCGATTGGTTCTCGAAAGTGACCATTGTTGGAACACAACCTTGCAGCACATCCGCTACAAAGTTTACTACCGGAAGATTTTCAACAGTAACCGTTATCTGATCATCGTCGATACACCCATTCGCATCTGTTCCGACAACCGTATAAGTCGCGGTTGATTGAGGAACAAAAGGTACAGCATTCGTTACACCATTATCCCACACGTAGGTTGCCGCTCCTGATCCACTTAATGTGATCGTCTCCCCTTCACACACGATAAAATCAGCACCCGCATTAACAACAGGAGATGCAAGAACAACAATGGCGTCGGTAGCATTTACCGTAGATTGACAATTCACATCAGAAAGAACAGTGGCGATATAAGTTCCAGGAATATTATTCAGCACTATTGGATTGACCGATGAGTTCACAGTTTGTTGAACACCATTGATTGTATAGGTCAAGTCCCATGGTCCACTTCCTGTAACTTCAACTAAAATGTTATCAATTGGATCTCCTGAACAGTAATCATCTCCTCCAGTCATGGAAACAACTGTTGGAAGCGGGTGAATAATGATCTCATCATTACCCACTGCAGTATTCGTACATCCCTGATCGTTTATTGCAGTAATTACATAATTGCCTTCACTTGTGCCAAGTGAGATTGGAGAGCTTGCTCCATTCGCGCTAGCAGGAACACCATCCAATTCGTAAGAAACAGTGAATGGACCATTACCTGTTACGTTAACTAAAACACTCGCAACTGCGTCTCCCTGACAGTAGGTATTCCCCCCTGATATACCTGTTACTTGAGGTAGAACCGGCGAGGTCAACGTCACTTGTTCGTCACACTGATTGTCATCAGAAAATGAAATTGTAACCGTAGTTTGAGAGCCATCTGAGATCAATCCGTTTAATGAATAATTAAACACCTGACCATCTACGAAAGGAGGATTAACTATTGTTGAAACCGTCCCTGAAGCATTTGTGGCTTCAATAATAATAGTTCCAGTACCAGGATTCTCCACATAAGTATATGACCCTGTAATCTCAAATTCGTTGCCATTGATACAATTTGAGGCAACTCCAGTAAATTGGGTAAAAGTACAGTTGCAATTTACGTCAATGAACACGTTGTCTGAGGCTGAACATCCGGTCGCTGGATCAGTGATGGTTGCTGTGTACGTTGTCGGAACAACCGGGCAAGCTTCAGGATTTTGAATATTAGGATCACTTAATCCCGCCGAGGGTGTCCAGGCATAATCGTATGCAGGTGGAGCACATGCAATATTCACATTATCGAGAGACCAGTTATCACAACCCGTACAACTTGAGAAAGAAACTTGCCTCCATCTGAAGATCGTGTTGAGTGTTTGTGCAGCAAGTGGAATCGGCACATTAAATGTCTGCCATGTAGGATTCGTATCCCAGAGACCCTCATCATAGGTTTGGATCGCCGTCCAGGTTGCACCATTATTTATTGAGTATTCCAAAACCACATCCTCACCGGCATCGGCATTCTCACAGGGAGCAGACATACCGGAGCTTCCCATCCTCATTGAGAACGTGATGTTTGCACACACCGTAGCATTAATAGGAATGGTTTCAGCAGAACGATTGGTTCCGGTACCATCAAAGTGTAAACCATTTCCGGTTACACCTCCGCAGCCTGTACCAGCTGTTCCGTTATTGATTACATTCCACATAGTAAGGTCGATGCCCGGATCAAAATCATCCATGATAGAACCAGCATTATTGTTCACAAGTGAAACATCCAGATCAGCGCAGTTAGGACACATCAAGAAACTTGCAGAAGTTGTAGCATCTGCCACCAATGGATTAACATGAACCGTTATTGAATTTGTACATGCATCTGTACCATCTGTATATGTAACGTTGTAAGTTGTTGTAGTTAATGGCGACACTGTTTGAGTGGCAGGATCATTAGATGGCGGAAGATTATCCCAATCATACCAGTATCCACAGTTAGTTGGGGTAATGATGACATTATCAATTCCCCAATGATCATTAACACTGGAAGTTGCCTCAGGTTGATCCCATTGAAACATCGTATTCGCCGACCAAGCAGCTGGAGGCAGTGTATAACAGTAAGTAGCCCAAGAATAATAAGGACCCGTGATGTTAGTTGTTGGTTGGAAATAAAAAATAGTATTCCAGGTTGCTCCCCCGTTTGTGGAGTACTGAAAATATACTCCTTCATCGATCTCATCCGGATCCTCGCAATTACTACCTCCTCCTGGATCATCCCCTCCAAAATCAAGATCAAAACATACTTGACCTCCGCACGAAAGATCGAAGCCATTTGTCCTCAAGGTACGAGGAAGTGGTACATTACCAAACCATGCTGATGCTGTTCCATCTAAAGAAGGACCGCAAGGATTGTTGTAGAGTAAGGTAGCCGTAGTCTGCCAACCCGCTCCAATTTGATTCCCGTTAAAGTTTGTGGACAATGCCGGTGTAGAAGAAAGTCCTATGGCTTGTAGATCGACGCTCTCACCGCAATTAATGGAAATTGATCCCGGACTAACATCTACTACACATTGTCCGAAAAGTAATGTTGTGAGGATTAAAAATATTGCGGTTAGTGTTGTCTTCATCATCAGGTTCTACGATGCAAATTTACTGAAGTCTTACTGACATGTTAGGCCTTATTTTAA
>SBGS01000141.1 GCA_006226555.1 Bacteroidota bacterium | reverse complement strand
AACCTGATCATGGAAACTTCCAAGAAACTGAACAAAGTTCCTGTAGAAGTAAATGACTATCCGGGATTCGTTGCGAACAGAATTCTCATGCCAATGATCAACGAAGCGATCATTACCTTACATGAAGGAGTTGCTGGAGTTGAGGAGATCGATACGGTTATGAAATTAGGTATGGCTCATCCAATGGGTCCTCTTCAATTAGCTGATTTCATCGGATTAGATGTTTGTCTGGCGATCCTTGAAGTATTGTACGAAGGATTCGGTAATCCAAAATATGCCCCGTGTCCACTTCTTGTCAACATGGTTACTGCCGGTAAGAAAGGGGTGAAAACAGGCGAAGGATTCTATTCTTGGACACACGGAACGAAAGACTTGATCGTTGCCGATAACTTCAAGAAGTAAAAAATGCCGTTAATGAAGCTGGTCAGGAGCATTGAGATCAATGCTCCGATCCAAACCGTTTACGCACACGTTTCAGATTTTCACCATTGGACAAAATGGTCACCATGGTTGATCATGGAAGAAGGAGTTTCCGTTAATATTCGTGAGGATGGAAAATATTACGACTGGGATGGGAAACAAGTTGGATCGGGAAACATGACCGTTTTGGAAGAAGATCATTCCGGCTCGGTGCTTTATGACCTTACGTTTATCAAACCTTGGAAATCAACTGCGAAAATACAATTCACACTTGAGCAAAAAGGAAATCGTGTTCTGGCACAGTGGCACATGGAAAACAAACTTCCATTTTTCATGTTCTGGATGAAGAATATGATGGCAACTTTTGTAGGGATGGATTTCGATCGAGGACTTCGTATGCTAAAGGAGGTTTGCGAAGAAGGAGAAGCAGCATCTAAACTGCGCTTCGATGGTATCGTATCAACGGGAGCTTTTTCTTTCATCGGTATAAAAACGGATTGTTCCATGGATGACATGGGTAAGAAAATGGCAGAAGATCTTCCAAAGCTTCTCTCATTTGTTCAGGAAAATGGAATTGAGATCACCGGTAAGCCATTCACCCAATATCACAAATGGGCAATACTAAAGAACAGAGTCATCTATACTTCAGGTATTCCGGTTTCGAGGAAAGATGGAATTACATTACCTGCAGGATTCTACTGGGGAAATATTCCTGCGACAAAATCGTATGTGATCACACACATTGGAAGATACCATCATTTAGGAAATGCCTGGAGCACCATGTATATGTATCAGCGAAACAAAGTATTCAAGGCAAATAAGGGTATTCATCCATTTGAAGTCTACCTGAATAATCCGCAAGACACTCCTGACAAAGATCTTGAAACCAGTATTCACATGCCGGTTAAATAGAAAAAAGCGAGGATGACCTCGCTTTTTTTTATTCGTCTTCTTACCAATAACTTGCAGGAATATCCACATTTTTTTTCGAACCACCACTATCAATTATACCCATCATCACAAAACTGACAGTTGTATAACATAGGCCAACAGTGACTCCAATCCAATTTCTTTTATGAAAATAAATAACGGATGATTTTATATCTTCTTTTGAAATATCCACTTTTTGACCTTCATTTAGTTCATAGTCTCCAGACAGATAGTGATGAACCTGAAAAATCTCGGGTCTTTCCTCCTTTTTAAACAACTTCTTTTTGTAATTCGACATTATTTCAAAGTTATCCTCAATTAATTTACGAGGCACGGAAAGAGTTCCTTTGATTCCTGAATCTGTTAAAACTGTGGAATCGTTAGATATGACATACATCTCATCTTTGTTGTGAACTAAATGAATAAACTCAACTTTTCGATTTTTTTCTTTTAGGCCAACGAATTCTACTGTTTCAGAGTACCTTTCTTTGAATCTGGACTTGTAATTTCTACAACCAAGCACTACAAAAACAAAGAACAAAAGAGAAATACTATGTATAAGCTTCCTAAGCATACTTCAGAATAAATTTTATGGGAATTTCGGGAATTTCGAAAAATCACGTTTTCGTTTCTCCAAAAATGCATTGCGCCCTTCCACCGCCTCATCTGTACCGTAAAGTAAACGTGTTGCTTCTCCGGCATAAACTTGCTGACCAACCAAACCGTCGTCGATCAGGTTAAAAGCAAATTTGGTCATTTTAATAGCTGTAGGGCTTTTCGTTAAGATTTCCTGAGCCCAAGCAAAGGCCTCATCTTCCAGTTCATCGTGAGGAACAACCGCATTTACCATTCCCATGTCAAATGCCTCTTGCGCAGAATATGACTTCCCTAAGAAAAAGATTTCCCTGGCTCTCTTCTGACCTACCTGACGCGCTAAATACGCTGAACCAAATCCACCGTCTACACTCGCCACATCAACATCAGTTTGTTTGAAGATCGCATGTTCCTTACTCGCTAGCGTCATATCACAAACCACGTGCAAGCTGTGACCTCCACCAACAGCCCATCCCGGAACAACAGCAATAACCACCTTGTTCATGAACCTGATCTGACGCTGTACATCCAGAATATTAAACTTATTGATACCGTCCAGACCTTTGTAACCAGTAGTTGAACGTACACGCTGATCACCACCTGAACAGAACGCCCATCCGCCATCTTTAGGCGAAGGCCCTTCTCCCGTAATTAATACGACACCAATCTCCTGTGATTCATGAGAGATGATCAACGCTTCCAACAATTCTTCAACAGTCTTTGGTCTGAAAGCATTTCTGACCTCAGGACGATTAAAAGCTATTCTCGCTACGCCATCACACATTTTAAATGTAATGTCTTCATATTCCTTTACCGTTTTCCAATCGATCTTACTCATTTCCTGTTATTATAAAATTCCTTTTTTCCTAAGTATATGTCTTTTAACAAAGTCTTTAGCCCACTTATTCATCGAAAACCGATACAACACCGGACCATGTGTAATGCATGTGCTCGCTTTATCAAAGACCAATTTACTTTTTAATACGTCAATCTTACTTCCTCGATACAGAATTGTATCATAATCTCCATCCTTTTCAAAAACGGCATGTAAGTCCATGATATCCGATATCACACCCAGCTTTTTACTGTAGAATCGCACCTTTCTTTTAAGCGCTTCACCCCTATCCACATAGGTAATGTCATAATCGTAAAAACGTCGATAATTCACACGCTGAACCTCTTCTACGTAATGGATATATGTGAAGCATGCCTGAATATGAATGTCAATGAAGAGAAAAAATGCATCCTTCTCATGCAAATATGCAAACATAGAATTCGGTCCAAAAGTACTTTCGTCTTCTCGTTGAATTAATTCTTCTTTATCTTTTCCCCAAACAAATACAGAATGAAGTGGATCCTTTGTTCGAATGAAATCCTTTCGGCGCATTGTTTTATTTGGAAGAGCACCTACGTTCGGTTTTGTTTTCGAAGGATCAAAAGTATCCCCGTCTACCAAGTTATCGGTATATCCCGGTATTATCAATGTTCCCTCCGGAACAAGTTGTTGCAGGCTGTCGATAAAAGCATTTGCATCGAATCGCTCGCCATGCTTTTGCATGTTTTTCGCAAATATGCCAATATCCGAAGAGACGAAAAGAACAGCATCTTTTGGGAACTGAAAGCGGGAGAGTACTTCCAGGTATGAAACGTTATCCGCGACTTCTCTAAGCACCTCTCAATTTCTTTACAAATTTGAACCACGCAGGTAATTCATCCTGTACGATCCTAGAATATTTTTCATCTGACGCTCCAAATTTACGATAGAATGCTGCAACACTTTCGACATTGGAACCTCCAAAATCAAACCGCTGATACCCCAGTTCTCGCGCATGATCGATCGCTCTCTTCATCAGACCAAAAACAACTCCTTCCTTTTTTGCTTCGGATGTTCCGTCCGCAATCAGGTAATAGGCTACATCCTTATCAAGGATAATAAAAATACCTGCCACAACGATCTCATCCATTTTTGCAGTTAGATAAAATCCTTTTTCCCTGAATAAAAAACCCTTCATGATCTTTTCAAGCAGTAAAGAGTGGCTTTCCGGTAGATCGATCTTTTCGCGTGAATTCGAATGAAAAAAATGAACAAGGTCATTCGTGTCCTCACTGAACTCATAGTCAAAACCTTCCGACTTCTTAACCAATCTTCTGGCATTCGTAGAAAGCTCTGGCGGTTCATTCAGATCTATACATTGAAAAACCTGATCCAATGGATAATCTCCTGAGATAGAGATCCCGAGATCTACTTCGGCAAAACTCTTTTTCACTTGTTTTATAATCCCAGATTGATTTTCGAAGTTCAGAAAATCAACTTGTCTTGAGAAAGGATGCTGACGAGCTCTTCTCAATCCGAATTTTGTCGAAAACGGAACAGGTAGCGCATTATCTTCATCCGTAAAAATACTCCAGTCGTCGGCCAGTATATCCAAGACCCATGAATAGATCATAGGGTTTTTAAAGTGAGATGCCGCAACTTGCTGATCCCACCATTCGGTATCAATATCTTTCCTGAATATCTCTCTGACGTCTTGACCCATTTATTGAGAGACAAATGTATAAAGGATCCAACCCGACTGTGATGACGGGGCTTTCGACGAATATGCGAAACGCGATTTCTTAGCGTATTCAATGGCCTTCTCGATCATACAAGTGCTGGCACCATTTGATTTTGAAGGATTATATTCAGCTGTAGTGACATTTCCATTTTGATTTACTTTTATATCAATGTGCACAACGCCTGAACCGTATCCACACGTATATCCCGGATTCCTCACGTACCACTTGTTATTTTGGAATGGCTGACGATCCTTGAGCGAATAATCTACCATGGTTTTACCCTTATATGCTATATCACCGCCATTATTTGATGGTGTATTGCTATTATTTGTTGTACTGCTCGTCGTTTGTTTTTCCTGACGATCTTTCATTTGTTGCTCCAACTTCTTTCGTTCCGCATCTCCACCTGCCTCATTGTAGAACTGTTTTTCAAGATCTCGAACGGATTGCTCCACGTCTTTAGCGTTATTGTTGTAGGCGTAATCTTCATATGAACGTTTTCTGGAATCGTTCACATCGTTCGCCATATTCTTAATATCTCCGGCTTCAAAATCCTGTGGAATCTGGATATTATCCCTGTCTATTTCGACTTCCGGTTCTTCTTTGACATATGCCCCATCAGTAAAGGACCTGATCTCAAAATAATGGTCATAAGAATCCATCTGGAGATACATGAAAATCGCAATGTACACCATCAGTGTGGCAATGATCCCAAACTTATATCTCTCAATCCAATCGAACATCCTGCTCAATTTTTAATACGCGACCATCTATTATCGATAAGTACACTACTTCACGATCATTGGTCAACCTGATCACATCTCGGCTAAAGAAAGTTACTTCATCGTATTCAACCGGAAATAACATCTCACCTCTTTTATATACGCCGGAAAGACCATTTTGTTTTACAAGGTAAAGGGAATCAGTCAATTTTTCAATATCCTCAAAAAGAAATGGAATAACTGCTTTGCCAGTTTTAAGTATCATCCCCGTAGTGTCATTTCTTCGGGCGATCAATAGCTCATCATTGACAAAGAACAATTCATCGTATTCGGCAGAAAGTATTGTTTTATCATTCTTGCCGAACAAACCCCAAAAATCCTCTTTCATTCCGGCAAAAACACCCTTACCGTTCCCTATATTATCATATTTGAACTTGTTTAAAAGTGTACCATCGGGTTGAATCCTTCCATATTTACCCTCCTGATATACGACTGCAATGGAATCTTTAAATGTTCCCTGTTGAATGTAGTTTGGAAACACTTCGAATGATTTATCGATCACTATCTTCCCTTCTCCATTAATGTATACCACTCTATCTTCATGTGACGCCACAGCTAAACCATTTATAGAAGCTCCGATGTAATTGTACTGTGGTTCAGTTAATTTCTTGCATGTCTTATCCGTCAAACCAAACAGACCATTTTCTTCGTAGACAAACAGACTGTCATTGAAAGGTTTGATGTCATCGAAATACGGCTGAATAATGTAGGTTCCATTGAGATCAATGTATGCCGGTTTCTCCTGAAAAAGCACTTTTGCCTTACCATTTTCAAAGTCGTAGGCATCGGTAAAGCCATGTTGAATAATATTGAAACCATTCTCATCATAATAACCATAAAGCTCATCGAATTGAGCAAATCTTCTACCTCCTACTAAATCTCCGATGTCGTCGAATACAAGATCCATAACCGTTCGGCCATTTCGGTCGATCACACCATATTTCCCTTCTAATTCAACGATTGCCTGACCATTTACGAATGGACTTATCGATTCGTACATCGCCTTAACACGTTCCTCACCGGAAACATCGATTATACCAACCTTTCCGTTTTTCGCATATGAGCAAAGTCCTTCATTAAAATCTCCAACTGCTTCAGCTGTCAAAGACAATAAGGTATCTCCATCAAATGAAAGAAAGTAGAACAATTCTCCTCTTTTCAATGGTAAGAAATCATCTCGCATACGCAAGCGCTCTAGAGCAACTCGATCATTTATCGGATGATCCGGATACTTTTCGTTGAATGCATTGATCCGCTCTTCGGAATAAGGAATCAGGAAACGTTGAAAGAGCTCTTCCCAAGCCAATTCAATTTGTGGATAATCCTTGTGTTTGAATATGAATTGCTCATATCCATCAATATCCCCTTTCTCAGTTCGCATGCGATAAACCTGTTCCTGGGCATCGGAAACCAGTGGTGACCCGGGGTTATTCGCAACAAAACTTTCAAATGACTCCATAGAACCATCTCCTGTTTCCTCAATAAACTTAATGTGATGATAGCTTTCCTGAGCAAGATCAAGATAATCAGATTGAGGGTAGGTTGTAACGAATTCATTGAATGCTCTCGATGAATTCTCATGAACCGCATTGAAAAAAGCAATTGAATCTCTGGA
>SBGS01000093.1 GCA_006226555.1 Bacteroidota bacterium | reverse complement strand
TTAAACGTCCGGAAGGAGAAATTCCACTTCCAGAAGCAGAATTAGTTGTTTCTGCGGGAAGAGGATTGAAAGGACCGGAGAACTGGGGAATGGTTGAAGAACTTGCAAAAGAGCTTGGTGCAGCGACAGCATGTTCTCGTCCTGTAGCAGATATTGGCTGGAGACCTCACCATGAGCACGTAGGACAAACAGGTGTTGCTATTCGTCCGAATTTATACATCGCCGCTGGTATTTCCGGAGCTATCCAACACCTTGCGGGAGTTAACGGATCTAAGGTTATCGTTGTTGTTAATACTGATCCGGAAGCACCTTTCTTTAAAGCTGCAGATTACGGAGTTGTTGGAGATGCCTTCGAGGTGTTACCAAAACTTACGGAAGCAGTGAAGAAATTCAAAGCATCTCATTAATCTTCCAATAGTCCGGGTCACAGCACCCGGACCTTTTTACAATGGAAAAGATAAAACTTGAAATCGTAGGACTTTCTTACAGCCAGACTCAGTCAGGAGCATACGCACTTGTCTTATCTGAAGTTGACGGTAACAGAAGACTGCCTATCATTATCGGCGGCTTTGAAGCTCAGGCAATCGCTATAGAGCTGGAAAAGATGGTTCCAACTCGCCCTTTGACGCATGACCTCTTCAAAAACTTTGCTGTTGCTTTCGATATTCAGGTAAAAGAAGTGGTGATATACAACTTAGTGGAAGGTATTTTCTTCTCTAAATTGATTTGTGAAAAGGACGGTGAGATCGTTGAGATCGACGCCCGAACCTCAGATGCCATTGCTGTAGGTATACGATTCGATTGTGAGATCTATACATTTGAAAATATACTCTCAAGCGCCGGCATCCTTCTGGATGAAAGCGAATTAGAAGAGAGTGAGTTTACCTCTGACGCTATCGGTGAAGAGGAACCTACTGGAAACAGGTTAGATTCTCTGAGCGTGGATGAATTAGAGGCAGAATTAAACCAAGCTATTGAAAATGAGGATTACGAACTGGCTTCAAGGATTCGTGACGAGATCAATAAAAGGAATCCTTAGTCTTTCCTTTATTTTTCTCTATCTTACTACTTTCTCGCAGAACTTAGCCGGTACTTCGTACTATACTTCTAACGGAACAAGTATCACTTTTCCCAATAAGTCAGAATTCGTAAACACCGATACTTCCCTTTTCCTGGGACGCAGTGGAAGCTGGAAAATCAGAAATGGCAAGTTGTTTTTACATTCAGCAATAGATGATTCTACTACACTTGCTGATACTATGGAGATCACCTATCATTCTGATTCGAGAATCTCTGTATACAATGGAGCTCAATACTTTACATTTCAGCAAAAAAAGAAGGAAAGAAGCGAAAACTATTTTACATCTATTTTAAGGGCAGCCCTTGGAATGCTTGCGCTCCTTTTTCTTGGTTTTGTTTTTAGTGCTGACAGAAAGCATATCAATTGGCCTTTAGTTCTGAAAGGAGTGCTGCTTCAGGTAGTGCTTGCTTTGCTTATTTTGAAAGCACCTTTCGTTGAGGACTTTTTCGAGTTTCTTTCGAAAGGGTTTGTTAAGGTTGTAGACATGGCTCATAATGGAGCAACTTTCGTATTCGGAAGCTTCATGGACGGCACGGTAAACCCTTACATTAAAAACTTCGCAACCTGGATCTTACCTTCTGTGATCTTCTTTTCCGCACTGACTAGTTTAATGTATTACTGGGGTGTACTTCAGAAAGTTGTAATAGGCATGGCCTGGCTTATGAAACGCGTGATGGGACTATCGGGAGCAGAAAGCGTTTCAGCTGCCGGTAATATATTCCTTGGTCAAACAGAAGCCCCACTTCTTGTAAAACCATACCTCGGAAGAATGACAAAATCAGAGATCCTTTGTCTTATGGCTGGGGGGATGGCTACCATTGCGGGAGGTGTGCTTGCTTCGTACATTGGATTCCTTGGCGGAGAAGATCCACAACAGAAAGTTTATTTCGCGAAACATCTGCTGACAGCTTCTTTAATGAGTGCACCCGCAGCAATCGTATTTGCAAAAATGCTATTCCCAGAGAAAGAAGAGATCAATCCGGATCTGAGCGTAGAAAAGGAAAAGCTTGGAGCAAATGCTTTGGAAGCTATCACAAACGGTACAACGGATGGATTGAAGTTAGCAGTTAATGTTGGAGCGATGTTGATCGTATTCATTTCTCTTGTTGCTTTAGCAAATTACTTACTCGGAAAATTTGGCTATTTCACAGGGTTAAATGATGTGATCGCGTCATTCGGCCATTATTCTGCACTATCCTTTGAAGCCATACTCGGATATAGTCTTGCTCCTTTTGCATGGATAATGGGAGTTCCTTGGGATGATTGTTTAATTGTAGGACAACTTTTAGGCGAGAAAACTATTCTGAATGAATTTGTAGCCTACGGTAACCTCGCAACACTAAAATTCTATCTATCCGATAAAGCAACACTGATGGCAACATATGTTCTGTGTGGTTTCGCGAACTTCGCATCTATCGGAATTCAAGTTGGAGGTATTGGTGCGTTGGCACCAGAAAGAAAAAGTACATTGGCCAAGTTCGGTGTAAAAGCACTTATCGCAGGTACACTTGCTTGTATGTCTACTGCGGTTATAGCAGGAATGCTTTACTAAAAATATGCAGATCGACAGGATCTTTAACATATCGAATGAAACGGAATTCGAAAAGTTAGCGCTTGAGATCTACTCTTTTCAGTATACCCACAATTCAGTGTACAGAACCTACGTTGATCAGCTGAACCGTCCAGCTCCGAAATCTATTCAGGATATTCCATTTCTGCCCATTAGTTTCTTCAAAACGCATGAGATAATTACGGCAGAAAAAAAAGCTGAAGTCATTTTTAAAAGCAGTGGTACGGGTGGAGAGAGATCGAGGCATTATGTGCACGATCTGAATATTTACAAAAAGTCATTTCGATCAGCATATCAGCTCTTCTTTGGAAATCCTGAAGAACATACCATCATCGCATTATTGCCAAATTATATTCAACAAGGAGACTCCAGTCTTGTGTACATGGTGGATGACTTGATCAAAAAAAGTGAGTCGAAGCATAGCGGATTCTATTTGAATCAATATGATCAGTTGAAAACGCAAATAGAGAAATTGCAGAAAACTGAACAACAGGTTATTCTCATCGGAGTTAGTTATGCCCTTTTAGATTTTGCGGAATACAAACCAGACCTTCACAAGGTGAAGATCATAGAAACCGGGGGGATGAAAGGGAGACGAAAGGAGCTTACGAAAGAGGAACTTCATTCGACGCTAAAGGAAGCATTCAACGTAGACACGATTTACTCAGAATATGGGATGACCGAATTACTATCCCAGGCTTACATTACGTCTGAACTCACATTTCAAACACCTCCGTGGATGAAAGTGCTCATCAGAGATACCAATGATCCTTTTTCTTTGGTCGATAGTGGAAGGACTGGAGGAATTAACATCATTGACCTGGCAAATCTATTCAGCTGCTCATTTATTGCTACACAAGACCTCGGTAAAATAACCGATAAAGGTTTTGAAGTAATAGGTAGGTTTGACAACTCAGATATACGAGGCTGTAACTTACTCGTACAATAGCAGGTTTTCCCTATCTTTACCCATATGGAGCAACAAACCATCTATATATTAATCGTCATCGGAATATTAGCTGGTATTCTGAGCGGATTTGTAGGCGTTGGTGGTGGTGTGATCATCGTCCCTGCACTTGTATATGTTTTGGGGATGAGCCAACATGGGGCGCAGGGAACTAGTTTGTTTATTCTGCTACTTCCTGTTGGAATCCTGGCTGTCATGAATTACTGGAAAGCAGGAAATGTAAACTGGAAATTCGGGTTGATCGTAGCCGTTACTTTTGTTATTGGCGGTTACATCGGATCCAAACTAGCATTGCGCCTATCTCCAGGTTTAGTAAAATTGATCTTCGGTCTTGTAATGGCCTATGTTTCGGTAAGAATGATCCTTTCCGGTTTTAACACCCTAACTAATGAATCCTGAATTAACAAAATTCATATCAGACAGAGCCGAGCAGATCTATGAAGAAGTCAGAACGATCAGGGAACATCTTCATCAGCATCCAGAACTTTCATATCAGGAGTTTCAAACGATGGCGTTTGTTTCCAAAAAACTGGAGGAATATGGTATTCCATATACAGCTGAAGTTGGAGACACCGGTGTGGTGGGATACATTTCAAATGGAAATGACACATACTGTATTGCCTTAAGGGCGGACCTGGACGCATTGCCAATTCAAGAGGCCAATGAAGTACCGTACAAATCACTCCTTCATGGTGTGATGCATGCTTGCGGACATGACGTTCACACTTCAGTCCTATTGGGCGCAGCTAAAATCTTAAATGAGATCAAGTCTGAACTTCCGCACTCTGTAAAGTTGATCTTTCAACCGGGAGAAGAAAAGAACCCTGGTGGTGCAACATACATGATCCGTGATGGTGTTCTTCAAAACCCTGAAGTAAGATCAATGTACGCCTTGCATGTCTTTCCAGAACTTAATGTTGGTGAATTTGGATATAAGGAAGGAATGTATATGGCATCTTGTGACGAGATCCACCTGACAATAAACGGTAAAGGAGGACATGCAGCTACTCCTCATGCATGTATTGACCCAATTTCTATTGGGGCAGGTTTGATCACAGAATTGCAACAAGTGGTTTCAAGAAAGTGTGATCCAAAGATACCAACTGTATTATCCTTTGGACATTTCGAGGCTTTGGGCGCGACCAATGTTATTCCCGAAAAAGCCCATATAAAAGGAACATTCAGGACCATGAACGAACCATGGAGAAATGAGGCTTTGGAGCTTATCGAGAACATTATCCGAAATTATACAAGTGCACTTGGTGCGACTGTTGACCTGAATATCAGTCGAGGGTATCCTTTTCTGATTAATGACCCCGACAAAACAAATAAACTTGCAAATCGCTTAAAACAACATTTTGGCGATGATTCGGTTCATGAACTACCAATAAGACTCTCGTCTGAAGATTTTTCATACTACAGTCAGGAGGTTCCTGTAAGTTTCTTTAGACTCGGTGTAAGAAATGAAGAAAAAGGAATAACATATGGGGTGCACAATCCTCGTTTCGACATAGATCCAAAAGCATTATACTTCGGTATTCGCGCAATGTGTATTGCTGCTTTAGAAGCATGAATCGATTTGTTTACATATTGATCTTATTCATCGTTTCCTGTTCCTCAACAGATGAAGCCGAGAAAGCTTCTGTTATGGAAATAAGAGAGCTTGGTCAGCTTGCAACAGTGGAATACACGATTGGTAAATTAATTCAATTGGATCAAACTGATGTCGAATGGTATAAATGGGGAGATCGAAAATTATTGATCAAAACCAGAGCAACGGTTAAGGCCGGAATAGATCTTAAAAAGATCAAAGAGGACGATATTGTAGTAAAAGGAAATACGATCGAGATTACTTTGCCCCCGGCGGAGTATATTTCATTGAACATGGATCCGAACTATACTAAAACGGAGGTGGAGAGCATCTCAGGATTCAGGGATAATTTCACTCAAAAAGAAAAAAATGCCTTTCTCAAGCAGGGGGAAGAAGCAATAAGAAAAGATCTTGGTGAAACGAAAATTCTACAAGATGCAGCAGCAAATGCGGAAGACATTATTCGAGATTTCTATAAAGAATTAGGCTTCGAAAAGATTATTATTCATAGCTCCATTGAAGATTGAAATTAGGTAGAGAACATATACGGCTGATAAAAAATATATCGATTACCGTTGTGATCGGTATTCTGGCGTTTATTCTGTACGATTATTTCAAAGGAGATGACAATTCCGCGGATACAATTGCCGATACTCCTATTCGCATTGAAGCAGTAAAGAAAATAGCAGAAATCGGAGCTGTGAGCTATACAGATGAGATAGTAGTTGATACGGTTGAATACTATGACGAGCTCGATGAAATAAGTGATTGGCTAGATGCATACGAGTTAAGTCAACGACTGATCAACAGAAACGTGAAAAGACGTTTGACCCTTATCGTTAAAGGCGAGATTCGAGTTGGGATCGATATTCGAAAGAACAACATTGAGATCAACCGGTCAAATGATACAGTCTATCTGAAACTGAGTAATCCTGAACTCCTTGAAGTCAATTTATCGCCTTCCGGAACAGATGTATATCAGGAACAAGGATCTTGGTCCGATAAAGAGAGAACTATACTGGAGCTAAAAGCAAAACAACGGCTGATCAACAATTCAGTCGAGTTGGATCTGATAAATAAAGCCAGAGTTTCAACCGAAAAACTTTTTAAACGTCTATTACAACATGAGAAGTATGTGGAATTCATATATCCTGAAGACAATTAGTTTATTTGGACTCGTGTTGTTTGTGCTTGGGTGTAATAAAGTAGAGCGCTTCAATAAGAGACTTTCCGGCAACTGGACGATCGAACAATTCCAGTTTACCAATCAGAATGGATTAAGCTATTACTATCCCGTGGAAGGTGAGATCATTTTCACCCCGGAAGACGATACAAGCGGTAAGTATAGTCTAGATTATAGTTATGTTGTCGACGGTAATACAATACAAAATTCTGAATCCGGCCGATATGTTTTTGCGTATGGAGATCAGGAATTCTATGATCTATACAGAACAAAAGATGGTATTCAAGATACGATTAAAAACGCGCGTGTCATTCTTCTTACCAAAACCGATCTTAGAACTGAAATGACGGAATTTATTGGGCGTAGAACTTTTGTTTTCGTAAAGTGATCAGTGCGCCATTTCACTCATAAACTTGATCCACACAAGTTTGAGTTCCTCTTCCGTATAATCGCCTTCAAATTCTTTATAGGCCTCTTCTATACTATCTGAATCTGCTTCAGAAAAATA
>SBGS01000047.1 GCA_006226555.1 Bacteroidota bacterium | reverse complement strand
GGGATGAATTCCGATCCAGGCCCCATCAATGCAGGCATCTCAATGTAATCCAATTTAGTTTCTATCATACTTCCGTCACCCATACGACTCACGCGTGAGACCGTTTTAACGAAAGGGACATCAACGTCTTCAACGAGTGTACCCTGAGCATCAAGATTAAACTGGCTCAACCCCCCAAAGAAGAAGGTGTGCATAACGTTGCCAACGGTATCGTAAATAGGCATTTTCGCACTATGATACTGACTTAACAGTTGGTTGAAGGTATTGTTTACCGTATACGAACCAGAAGTGATCTCAACAACATTTAAATAAGGCATGTTGTTGTAATCGAATACCCCAGAAAAAGCGGTGAAACCATAGGAGCCATCAGGATAGATCTGAGGAGCCAGGTTATAATCTCTTCTGTGAAGGTTTACCGTATCGTGAATGGCATTATAGTCGTAAAAGCTCAAGTTTGTTCCATCGTCCAGTATTTTGAAAGTGCGAATTTCATTCGAGTATTCCTGGACGAAACCCGGACCATTATTCGGTCCCATTGGATTGTATCTACCGTCGAAAAGGTGACCTCCAACAAGGTAGAAGACAGAGTCCAAATAATCCATCTGACCACCTGTGATTTTGAATACGGGGTCGTTGATCACTCTAAAGTAGGAGGCTACAGGATTTCCATTTATAACTGCATCGGCCAGACCATCAAGATCTACAGCAATTAATCCGTCAAATGTAATGTGGTCGTCAACGGTATTGCTCCGACCATATCCACCTGCAATATATAGCTTACCTCCAACTTGGGTAAAATTTTGATTGGTTGATTGGATTTGCTCGAATAGCGTAACTGGAAGGACATCTAAATTTGCTGACCAAGTTTGGTTTCCTACCGGATCGATCACAAATACAGACTTATTATTGTCTTGTTCCAGGAAAGCGGCAAATGGCTGACGCTGGTGTAGTCCATCTATACGTCCACCGAGTATTACCCATTTACCATCGCTTGTGGTACCCCAGGAATAGGATTGAACACCGGGTGCATTGGTAATGGAAATCGGTTGAATGTCGATTGTGAAATTCACTTGAGCGCTCAATTGGAAGGAGAAACCAAGGAGAATTGAGCAGACCAACAGTGCGGTATAACGTTTCATGAACTTTTTTCTGCAAGTTACGTGTTGAAGCAGGGTTAAACATGTAACTCAGGTGACAAAAGCTATAATTTAGACTCATTCTTAATTTTTAATCGGCACTTTATGGCATGTGAGCCATTTCCATCACTATCACTCACAACGATCAGATTTACCGACTTTTGACCTTCAGCCACAAGTGCAATGGACTCTATTTTGAGTAGACCATGGGATTCAGGGAATCGATCTACAAATTCCACTTGACCGGGTACTTCATTATTCATTTTAATGCGGCCGATAAAGCTTCCGAGTATTTTTTGATCTGAACTTCCATTTCTTTCTACTGATGATGTGAAATACAAGTAGTTCCGATCTCTAGAGAGCGTTGCACCTGAAAAACCACTTTTTATGCCATCAATTGAAGGCAACTTATATGGAAACAATGAAATTTCCGGAAGATCCGAATCCCTAAAAATATGGTCAAAGAGATCTTTTCTCTCGGTACGAATGATACAATTAGATCTGCGATCAAGAAAAAAAACATATCCTTCATCGATCACGAATCCTTCAATGTTGATCTCTTTTTCTTTAAATGCCTTTCGAAAATGATCATACAGTTCATGAATGTTAAATTGGCTAACGATCTCGTTTTTATGATCGAATAAATAAAGTACATCTCTCGTTTCCTCCCTGGAACCGGACCCTAGGATCAATATGGAATCCTTCCATACAGCCATACTTTCCAGATCGGGTTTAGACTTTTTGGGGAGCTTGTCTCCTGACTCAGATAAACTTTCAACCAAACGGATCTTTTTTACATGCTCAAACGAACCGTCAAGTTGGTAGAGATAAGGCGAATTGTCTCCAATGATCATATAGTGCTTGTCGTTATTGATGATCCCTGATGCATCCGGAATGTGCTTCAGGCGTTTACGCTTTTGGATATGGATGAGCGAGGAATCCGCTTTGCATCCAGGAAACATGATCATTCCAATCGCCGAAATGAATGTGTATCTGATCAAAAAACTCAACTTTTTCATCAATAACCAATTTACGAATTATTCGAAGGTTATCTTCTATCCATTAAAACTGCTTCTATATCTTCCAATCGATATCCTTTAGCTCTCAGAAGGATCAAATAGTGATAAAGTAGGTCCGCAGCTTCATTTTTAAAGAGGACATCATTGTTATCCATCGCTTCAATTACGAGCTCAACGGCTTCTTCACCCACTTTTTGCGCCACTTTATTGATGCCTTTTCGGTAAAGCTGATTCGTATAGGAGTCAACTGCATTTTCAGAAATACGCTGATCGATAGTCGCTTCTAACTGGTATATAAATCCTTTAGTTTCCTTTTCGCCGAAACAACTTGTGGTTCCTTTGTGGCAGGTTGGCCCCTTAGGTTTTACGAGTGCAAGAATACTATCTTGATCGCAATCGTAACGCAGGTCGATCAATTCGAGTGTATTACCCGAACTTTCACCTTTCATCCAGAGTCGGTTTTTACTTCGGCTGAAGAAGGTCACCTTCTTGGTTTCTATAGTTAACTGCAAGGCTTCGGCATTCATATAACCCAACATCAGCACTTGAAGTGTTGTGGAGTCTTGCACAATTACGGGTACAAGGCCATTTCCTTTTGTAAAATCAACGTTCATCGGATCGGTATATTTTTAGTTTTTAAATACGATTTAAGTTCGGGTATTGGTAACTCGTTGTAGTGAAAAATGCTCGCTGCAAGTCCGCCTGTGGCATCCGTTTCTTGAAAAAGTTTCTCAAAGTCTTCTTTTGAACCTGCGCCTCCTGACGCAATAACAGGAACATTAACTGCTTTACAAATGGCTTGCGTTATATCCAGTGCGAACCCTTTTTTTGTTCCATCATTGTTCATCGAGGTTAAAAGTAATTCGCCCGCTCCAAGTGATACAGCTTTCTTCGCCCATTCGATCGCATCCCATTCTGTTTCCTCTCGGCCGCCCTTGACAAAAACTTTCCATCGACCATCAATGCATTTTACATCCATTGCTACAACGACACATTGACTTCCGAATTCACCCGCAATCTCACGAATAAGTTCCGGACGTTTTATTGCTGCAGAGTTTAGCGAGATCTTATCCGCTCCGGCTGCAATGATCCTTCGCACATCCGCTATCGCTTGAATACCGCCACCTACCGTAAATGGAATATCTATGGCCCTGGCGACATTTTCTACGAGCTCCGCTAGCGTTTCACGTTTTTCTACTGTAGCCGTGATATCCAGGAAGACGAGCTCATCCGCACCTTCTTGAACGTAACGGGTTGCCAATTCAATGGGGTCGCCCGCATCGCGAATGTCTACAAAATTGATCCCTTTAACTGTTCTTCCATCCTTGATGTCAAGACAAGGAATAATTCGTTTCTTTAACATAACTGTGATAGTTCTTTTAAGGTAATATGTCCTTCATAAATGGCTTTTCCGATGATCGCACCGCTGCAACCGATTGCACTCAGCTCTTCTAAGTCGTTAAGAGTTGTAATTCCTCCACTTGCGATCAAAGCTACATCAGTTCTGTTCAAAATAGCACGGTATAATTCGATGGATGGGCCCGCTAGCATACCGTCTTTTGCGATATCTGTTGAGATCACTGTTCGAATTCCCTGCTCTTGATAGGCTTGAATGAAGTCTAGAACGTCAAGCTCGGAGCTATTCAACCATCCATCTGTAGCGATCTTGCGGTTACTGCAATCTGCGCCAAGGATGATCTTCTCGCTACCGTATCGTTCCAGCCATCGCAAGAAGAGCGTTCTGTCTTTTGCAGCAACACTACCACCGGTTATTTGTGCAGCACCGGATTCGAAAGCAATTTGCACGTCCTTATCTGATTTAAGTCCACCACCGAAATCTACCTGAAGCGAAGTTGCCTTTGTTATCTTCTCTAGAACGGGATAATTGATGATCCTGTTTGATTTCGCTCCATCAAGATCTACTAGGTGGAGAAAACGGACGCCATTATCCTCAAATGCCTTAGCAACTTCGACGGGGTCCTCGTTGTAGACACGTTTCGTTGCGTAATCTCCCTTTGTCAAACGGACACATTTTCCGTCGATGAGGTCTATTGCCGGTATTATTTTCATAAGGCTAAAAAGTTTTGTAAAATGCGTTCACCAATTCCTGCGGATTTCTCTGGGTGAAACTGTGTTGCATAAAAATTATCTCGTTCCAAAACCGCACTGAAGGGAGTAATATAATTTCCGATTCCTGTCGTAAATGCTCCCGTTTCAGCGTAATAGCTGTGAACAAAATAAACGTCATCGGTCGAACGGATTCCGTTCAAAAGTGAACCGCCCTTCACTTCCAATGCGTTCCATCCCATATGCGGTATGATGGCATCCCCTTGGAAACGTACTACCTTGTTCGGGAAGATTCCAAGACAGGAAGTACTTCCTTCTTCACTTGAAGCACACATGAGTTGTAGTCCGAGGCAAATACCAAGCACGGGTTGTTTTAGCTCTCGAATGACCCTATCCAGCTCTCTTTCGCGCAAATAGCTCATCGCAGACCCCGCTTCTCCAACGCCCGGAAAGATGACTTTTTCGGCCGCTTTGATCGTTTCAGGATCATCCGTTATCACGGACGACACACCAAGACGATCAAGGGCATTTTGCACCGAGCGAATATTTCCTGCATTGTATTTAATGATAGCGATCATAATGTTCCTTTTGTACTGGGTATTGAATAATCGTTTGTTTGTTGAATAGCCATTTTTATCGCTTTCGCAAATGCTTTGAAAATGGATTCGATCTTGTGGTGTTCGTTATTGCCTTCGGCTTTTATGTTTAGGTTGCATTTTGCACCATCGGTAAAGGATTTGAAGAAGTGATAGAACATTTCGGTGGGGACGTCGCCTATTTTTTCGCGATTAAAATCGGCCTCCCAAACCAGCCAAGGTCTGCCTCCAAAATCAATTGCAGCTTGGGCAAGACAGTCGTCCATAGGAAGTAAAAAGCCGTAGCGTTCGATTCCTTTTTTCGATCCAAGCGCTTCAAGGAACGTTTCACCAAGACAAATGGCAACATCCTCCATCGTGTGGTGTTCATCGATCTCCAGGTCACCCTGTACCTCAATGTTCAGATCGATTCCTCCGTGCTTGGAAAGTTGTTCCAACATGTGATCAAAGAAGCCTAAGCCTGTTGAGATCTGACTTCTGCCGCCTCCGTCAAGGTTCAAAGCGATCCGGATATCGGTTTCGTTGGTTTTTCTTCTTCGTTCAGCAGTTCTCGGTTTTGCCTTTAGGAACGAATAGATCTCTTTCCAGCTTTTGGTTGTGAGGGCCGTTTCAAGCGAACAATTTTCGCCGATGAAGATACCCTTTGCTCCCAGGTTCAAAGCCAACTGAACATCCGTTTCTCGATCTCCGATCACAAATGAATTGGAAAGATCGTAGTTGCCGTAGATGTATTTATTAAGCATGGCTGTACCCGGTTTTCTCGTCGGTGCATTATCCTCAGGAAAACTTCTATCGATCAATATTTCATTGAAGACCACCCCTTCTTTTTCAAAGGCTTGAATGATCTTGTTTTGAGTAGGCCAGAAGGTATCTTCCGGAAAAGAAGGCGTACCCAAACCATCCTGATTGGTTACCATAACAAGTTCGTAATCCAGCTCTTCCGCTATTCGGGATAACCAGCGAAATACGCCGGGGTAGTACTCCAACTTTTCCAGACTATCTAGCTGAAAATCGATGGGTGGTTCAATGACCAGGGTTCCATCCCGATCAATAAAGAGTGCTTTTTTCATTTTCAAGTTGTTTAAGTGTGTTGATCAATAAGGTATTTTCTTCCGGTGTTCCAACCGTTATCCGAATGCAGTTTTGAACTACACTGTTTCTGTTTCGAACAATGATCTTGCGCTCTACCAGCTCATTGTACACGGTATTCGCATTATCAAAGGCTACCAAAAGGAAATTTGCTTCCGAAGGATAGACCATTTGAACGATTGAAAGCCCCGATAAATCACTTGAGAGTCTGAAGCGTTCTTCTAAGATCGTTTTAAGTTGATCTTCAAAACCAGGCTCATTGGATAGCGCATCAATGGCAGCCCTTTGATTGAGCGCACTCACATTGTAAGGAGGTTTAACCTTGTTCAATAGGTTGATAATAGCCGAGTTTGCATATGCGAAACCAACACGGGCACCGGCTAATCCTCGCGCTTTACTCATCGTTTGGGTAACGACCAGGTTAGGGTAGGAGCCAATCAATTGAATGGCAGAAGCAGTTGAACTAAAGTCGATATAGGCTTCATCTACCACCACGATACCCTGATTTCTTTGGAGTATTTTTTCGATAATTTCAATGGGAAAGGCATTTCCCGTAGGATTATTTGGAGAGCAAATAAAGGTCAGCTTAACCGCAGATTGATCCATTTTAGCAAGTGTTTGTTCGAGGTCGATCCCAAACGTGCTTGTCAGTGGTACCTTGATCATTTCTATAGCATTGATCGCAGCTGAAACATCGTACATGCCGTAAGTAGGTGTAAATGTCAGCGCTTTGTCTTTGCCTGGATCGCAGAAAACTCGAAACAACAAGTCGATCACTTCGTCGCTACCATTACCTACAAAGATCTCATTCCGTCCAACTCCCTTTAGACCTGCTAATAGATCCTTTAACTCCTTCTGATAAGGGTCGGGATATCGGTTAAGTGTTCCGTACGGGTTCTCATTCGCATCCAGAAAGACTCCTTCTGAACCGGAGAATTCATCCCGTGCACTGGAATAGGGACTTAGTGCCAGGATGTTTGTTCTTACCAATTTATTGAGCTCAAACATTTTTCA
>SBGS01000170.1 GCA_006226555.1 Bacteroidota bacterium | reverse complement strand
TTGAGAATTGTTGCAGGCGGGGTAAATGCATTGCGATCAGAGAATAATGCAACAATTGTAATTACGCACTACCAGCGTCTTTTGGATTATATCGTACCTGACTTTGTACACGTATTGTATGATGGTAAGATCGTTAAATCCGGTCCAAAAGAGCTTGCGTTAGAGCTTGAAGAAAAAGGATACGACTGGATTAAAGCTGAATTCGCTTAAACCGAAAGATATGAGCGTTACGAAAAATCTAAAAGAAAGCCCTTACATTTCTCCAGAGCTTGCAAAAAAAGCAAGGACTGCCATGGATTCCAGTCAATGGCCAACAACGCGCGTTGAGCAATGGAAATACACACGTGTCAGCAAGATTCAAAAACTGGAATTTCAGGATGGTTCGGATCAAAAGGTCTCTCCTGAAAATTTCGTTCTGGACCCTACTGTTCCCGTTATTTATTTTTTGAATGGACATTATTTGAGTGATGCGTCATCGATCGGAGAGCTTAAAGGTCAAATGAACATCAAGGTACTTAGTGAAAATGATACTAAACTTGATGCTTCTTCATTAAATCTGGACAACGAAGTATTCAATGCGATTAATACAATATACCTCACAGATGGCGTTGAGATTTTTGTCCCAAAAAAAGCTCAAGCTGAGGCCATTCAAATCATTCACATACTGTCAGGAGACACATCCATATCAAACTTCAAGACGATCATTCATGTTGATGATCTTGCTGAATGCAATGTGATCATGGGATTCTTCTCTGACGAAACGGCAAACAATTGTTTCGCAAACGTCTCTACTGAAATAAAGCTCGGTGTTAATTCCAAACTGACGATCGACAAGATCCAGTATGAAAACGAAAATTGTTTCCACATCAATACTGAAGTAATTGATCAAGAGAAGGACTCAACATTTACCATAAATACAGTTACCTTGAATGGTGGGCTGGTTAGAAACAATATTAACGTGAATGTTAATGGACAAAATGCGACCACCAATCTCTATGGAGCATACATATTGAAAGGCAAACAACATGTAGATAACCATACAGTTATCGATCACAAGGTTGCACATTGCCTGTCAAATGAGCTGTACAAGGGTGTGATGGACGAGTCGTCAACAGCTGTTTTTAATGGAAAGGTATTTGTGAGACCCGATGCACAAAAGATCAACGCTTTTCAATCGAATGGGAATGTATTGTTGTCCGATAACGCAAGTGTAAATTCCAAGCCGGAATTAGAGATCTATGCAGACGACGTCAAATGCTCACATGGTTCAACAACCGGTCAGCTGGATGACGATGCGCTTTTCTACCTTGAAGCTCGAGGAATCTCAAAACCAAGGGCAATGGCATTATTGGTGAGTGCTTTTGTGGGTGAGGTATTCGAAAATATCGAAAATGAGCACATTCACGGATTCATAGAATCGAAGCTTAACGAACGATTCGACTGGAATTTTTAAGAAATCAATCCATTAATTGTTGGTTGATCTCCTTAATGGCTATTGCTATTTCGCTTAGAATGTGTGCTTTTTGCTCATCCTTCTTCTGTTCCGACTCCAAATAATTCTTGAGGTGCAATTGAGCTTCCAGGATATCTTCTTCAATGAAAGGACCTTCCAGGTTTTCTATGATCGTCAAGCACTCCAATGCTTGCATAAAATCTCCTGAAACAGCCATTTCTACAAATTCAGCTACGTAATCGCTGAAATCCACTTTCATATTCCAAACGGTCGACAGCAACTCTCTTCTTATAGGCTCGAATGAAGAATCTCCTATTACTTCCATTAACTCAACGCGAGCACCCGAATCCTTCAAACTACAAAGTAACTCAACTAGATCAGCACGATTCTTTTCACTGATCGGCTGCATCAACCGTTCCGCAATTGGGCGTATCGCTTTTGAATTACCATGAATTTCAAGCGATTTAATAGCGTGCGCAACCAGCTTATCATCACTTGCTCTCAGGTCCATAAGGAGCTGTTCCAATTTCTTATCCTTCTCTTTCTTTGCCATTCCATCGATTTACAGGACAAATTTAGCGCTATTCATTCTATCTTTAGCTCATGAATCGAATTCTGGTCATAATATCTTTATTGATCTTTGTATCTAGTTGTCAGATTGAAGAGGCTAAACCAATAAAAGGAACAGAATTAACCATTGCTTCAACTTTTTTGTCAAAAGGAGATTCCACTTTATTTAGCGCATGGTCATCTAGAAATAATGTGAGCGTGAAGATCATTCCGTTAACACGTGATCAGATCAAGGATACATTGTTATCCAAACCTTACAGCTCGGGGATAGATATCATCCTTACGGACAATCTATTTGATCTCTACAAACTCAATAGTTCTAGAAAGATGCAGTCCTTATTCGAGTTTGAATTATCCGATTTCGATTCAGAAGAACACCGCTACATTACCCTAGGGATCGACCCTTACATCTTCGTTTCATACAGCGATTCCATTAAAATTCCCAACACATATAATGATCTGTTGCGTCACAATTTTAGGTGCGCATTGAATAGCACTGAAGAAATCCCCATGCTTTCTGCTATTTTTTCCAGAATGAACAAGGCTGAAACATATGAATGGATCAACAAGTATGAGAAGCACAAAGCAAAAGACTCCGTTACTTTCGAGTTAAACAGACTAAGTCATACAAAGGATAAAGAAGCCTTAATAAAAAATCCCGGACAACGCGTCAGTGGGACGATCTACAATGTGACTTCGGCTTCAATAGTACACCAGAGTCCAAACTATCATCTGGCAATAAAATTCATTGAGTACTTCAGGAGTCCTGTAAACAATTCAAAATTGTGTACTAAGCTTGGATTGATATCTGTAGCAAATCCTGAAGAATTCAGGTTTTTCAGAGAAAATGCCGGGAATCTGATCCAATACTATGGAATGATAGAGCGGATGCTTCGTAAAAAGCAATAAATCGGTTAATCACTTGACAATAACACATTGATTATCGATATTTGTTCTTCAACACTATTTACGATGTACGAAAAAAGATCCTGGTTCAGCCGTCTAATGGCTTCTGATCGCATTGCACTCACTTGTCCTCAGTATTTTAGAAGACTTAAAACATCGTTGTTAATCTTTTCTCTTTTATCGGTAATTTCAATTGGTCTGCTTATCTCTTTCAGCGGTTTGAATTTTACAACTTTGGGAGTCTCGATGTTATCTGCTTTCATCGTAATGTTCGTAATCCGCTACTTTTCGAAAAACGTACAAGCATCACTGATAAAAGGAGGTACTCTTATCCTTACGGATCTTAATAAAAGAAGCTACGTTACTTCCATTAGAAGTATTCGTGACGCAAGATCTTTCCATATTGGATCTATGCAGTTGACCCGTGTGAAGTATGAATTAGATGGAATGGTTAGAAAAGCGATCATTGTCAATACAGATCGATTCATTCCTTTTAACACGGATAAATTTCTTTACAAAGCGAAAGAAATCTATAAAAAACAAAAGGCAAATCTATAAGCCGGGTTCTGTATTCGGACCAAGATCCAAATGTCTATCATTTATCTAGCACTAATGTCACCATTAGCGTCAATCGACCTACCCTCCCGGATCGGACGAGCAATCCTCAATCCCGGGTTTACATGGTCTTTCAGCCCGTAAGGTTTACCATGCAGCTGACGTCGCCGCCAGCTCGGTGAGCTCTTACCTCACCTTTTCACCTTTTCCCCAGTGACCGAAATCAGCTAAGGTAGTTTTCCTTTCTGTGGCACTTTCTGTTACCGATAAAGGTACCTTCCCGTTAGGAAGTACGGCGCTCTATGCTGCCCGGACTTTCCTCTCCCCCATCCATACAGATGAAGCAGCGATAGACCGATTTGCCTTTCGTTACAAAGTTATGAATTAGTTCTTGATGAACGTTTTAGATTGGATTACACCATTATTCGCTTTTACGACTAATAAATAGGACCCTTTTTCCAAAGCCCCAAGATCTATTGATGTTCCATTCAGTATACCGGACATTACCGATCTTCCTGAATGGTCATATATCGTAAATGGTGCGTGGAATGCAACTCCCTCTACGTTTAGTATATCCTGCGCAGGCGAAGGATATACATGCAGATTACTGCTTTCTTCGATTGCATCAACTGAAGCTAAGCTCCTGTAGATATCTCTGAATTCAATGCCGGTTACCACTTCATTTCCTGCAATGCTTCTTGTATTCACTCTTAAAATGGCATCTTTTTCTCCATTCGTCCACCACTCGTAAATATAGTTGACAGGAATTGGAAGACTGATCCAAGTAAGATTCCCAAAGAGATCTACCTGAATTGAATCGATCTCGTCAATAGTGTGGCGTATACGCAACGCATTAAAAGTTCCGTAAGGAGTTGTTATCGATCCCCATCCATCAACTTCGCTTGAACGGTATCTTTTTTGGATCCATGCTCCCGAATAAAAAGGATTAAGATCAATATTCGTTACTCCTCTTCCCTCATATGTATCCTGATAATTCAGCGGGAACTTATAATTTGCTTCGATCGAATCAGACTTGAATGGAATTACTGTTCCTTCAATATCCATGGAATATCCCACCATGGATAAGGAATCAGCACTCAATCTATAATACGCAAGAGGATCTGTGATAGAGATTCCAACGATCGGACCGATCTGATCCAGGGGTAAATTGACTGAAGGCAGCGTATACGTTGCTTGATATTTCACTGGCGCAAAGGTACCATAGGCCACCTGAACAAGTGGATCCGAAAAACCTGCGATATCAAAATACTCAACCAATTTTTGACTCTCAACAGACAAATAACTATAATCCCAGTTTTGGTTTGCTCCCGTCGATAAGATATCAATACTTGGATCCGTCGCCAGGCTCATACGCACCGTATCGCCATTTGAGGCAAAATCAGCACTCGTTACGGTTATTTGTGCAAATAAAGAGGAAAATGAAGCTGATAACAGCAGCGAAATAAGTAGTAATCCTTTCATGGTTGAAATTTTACCAAAGGTACAAAAGCTATTCGATCTCAAGTCCAAAAACTGTTTGAAATTCAAATGGATACACTGTTGTACTTCCGGCTGCGGCAAGATTGACCGCTACTGACATGTTTACCTTATATACATCCTTTCCATTTCCGTTCTTACCGAAATAATCAAAACCGGAAATCGCTATTGTAGCCGAATTATTCGGAGTTAGATCAGAACGATATTCGATACCATTTCTGATCAAACTGACCTTTAACGAATAATCTTGTATATAATTAGACATCTGATAAATTTCTTCGAACGAGAAATCCGTGAAGTTCTTCCCTTGCTCGTAGGCATTCACAAGCATTCTTTTTGTTTGCTGTACTCCACCCTCATACGTGATTACGCATTTCAGCTCCCTAGTTCCGCTTCCTATCTGCTCATCAATGTTTATTCCTGAAGAAACATACTGATCATCCAAATACCAATCTACACTAGATACAGTGGAAAGAAGTGAAGAAACAGTACCAACAAGAATTCCGTTTTGTGCAGTCACGTTCACCATTGATTCTGCATGTATCGCATAACCAACAATTATCTCGTTACACACTGTTCGAACAGTTTGATCGAGGTAAGTGATCTCAGCACATACGTTGTATCTACCCGGCTCTTCAATGAGCAGATCATTTAATCCATAATCAATACCATTCACAATCCATCTTACCTGATCTACACTTTGACCGATATAATAGTCTGCAGCATGAAGCTCAAAACTCGTTTGACCTACTTGTGAGAATCCCGGCTGAATGGATCCGATTACATCCAACAGATGAACGGCATCGACATCAAGGTTGCCATCGAAGATCCCAATGGAAATAGAAGTCGAAGGTGTTCCAATCGATCCGGAATATACGTTGACCCCATTCTCTATTGAAGTATATGTACTCATGTAAGCACCATTATCCCCAGCCACATAAGCCATTTCTTCTCCATTAAAATTCCCATTAAAGGTGAATACCGGATCGTTAGACTCATAAATCTCGATCGTATCCTTCTTACAAGAGAATAATAACGCAGTCAAACCTGCCAAAAATGCTATTTTAACCAACTCCTTCATCGTTTATTCCAGCTAAGATTCTTTCTTAGATATAACTGACCATCTAATGCAAACTTACGTGGATCTCCCTGAATATAGTTTGGATCAACTTTAGTCATCAACTGAACCCCCATATTTAATCCTAACTCAAGATCAGGTTTGAGATGGAAAGCATAACCGATAGTAGGTCGTAAACCAAATCTCTTTAATCCGTCAGTGAACGAATATACTTGTTTTTCCTCCGACATTATATCCTGAGCATTATCACTATCAGAACTAATATTCACTTTTGCGCTCAACAAATAGGAAGGTCTGATTCCAACTTTGAATTCACTTCTATTCAGTTGATAACCCAACTCAAAATTTCCTTCTAATTCAAATAGTTGACGATAGTTAAAATTATACGTGTAAAACGAAGAACCAAAACCATATACTTTAGCTGTACGCGTTAGGTAAAGATCACTTTGGTTGGAAATAATCAGGTTAACTCCACCATTGAATACAAGATCACCTTTCCTTAAGGCATATCCTGCACCAATTCCAAATGACCCACTCATCGCTGTGGAAGGCTGAAGAAGCGATTGTGAAGCACCAACCAAACTTTGTAAGTAAAACGCATGACTGGTGCTTGCTATCGCCTGCTGGAGAGAAAGTAGTTCGTTGACATTATAATCCAAAGTAGAATATGGCAAAGCTTTAAGGGAATTGATTGGAGAACCCTCCGTTTCATGCATAGAAGCCATTGCATTCACATCCGAAGATTCATCATCCAACTTGTATTTTGTGTTTTCTATGACCGGTATCGAATTTTCAATATCATTCGTTGGAGGAACATCCTTTTCGTTAATTGTTCCGGTCAATTTTGTGTCATCATATTTTGTA
>SBGS01000204.1 GCA_006226555.1 Bacteroidota bacterium | reverse complement strand
GTAAGTGTGTTTCCGGTAGCATAGATGAATGCTGTGCTGAAAACCCAACGCTTGTTTGGTTTATAGCTGAGTACAACGGAGAGATCATGACGGCGGTCATATTTTGCTGGAAAGGTTTCTCCATTGTTAAGGTCAAGAAAAGTTCGGTCGGTTTTAGCCAAAGTATAACCAACCCAACCGGTAAATTTGCCACGCGTCTTTTTCAAAAAGAATTCAATTCCATAGCTTCTTCCTGTTCCAAATGTGAGCAGATTATCCGTGTTATCGTTGACGTTATCGGAAGGAAGAGCACCTTCCTTGTACTCGATGAGATTTTTCATTCCCTTGTAGTACAACTCCACCGATGATTCAAACATATTCTCCTTGAAGTTTCTGAAATATCCAATGGAACCTTGCCAGCCGACCTGAGGTTGGGCAATATTGGTTGTAGGGTACCAGATGTCAGTAGGAAGAGAAACGGCACTGAGGGATGTAAGATGTACATACTGATAATTGTATGAATAGCCAGCTTTGATTGAGCTGTTATCGGGCAAAAGGAAACGCGCTGAGATTCTCGGTTCTAATCCGTCGTATGCTTTGATTATCTCATTCTTAGCATATTCAATGGTTGTGTCTGGTTTACTGATATCGCCATTAATGTACCTTGTAAATGGTCCAACATGCTGGAAGAAGCTGTAGCGAAGTCCTGCATTGATTCGAATGAACTCGTTAAAATCGAATTCATCGAGGAAATAAAGCGCAGATTCATGGCTCTTCAGCTGTTGTGCCAGTCCCGTGTCAAAGACAACGTCTTCTGCTTCAGCAGAAACCCCAATTGGGGTAAAAGTATGAAAGGTATACTGAGCTCCCCATTTCAATTTATGTCTTGCTGCGGCAAAGTAGGTGAAGTCCATTTTACCTCCCCAATCTTCTATTCCTGAATTGATCTGAAATCTAAATTGATCCTGCTCAGAACCAAATTTGAACAAATAATTGGAATACGTTGCTGTTGTATTTAGAAAGAGTTTGCTTGAGAAAAGATGATTCCATCTGAGTGAAGCAACACCATTTCCCCATGGCATGCGCACATTAAAGTCATCTTCTTTGTTACCGAAAGAGAATTCATCTCTCCCATAATAGCCTGCGAGGTAAATTCGATCTTTTTCGCTGAGCTTGTAGTTTGCCTTAGCATTAAAATCATAGAAGAAATAACTCGTTCCTGCAAAAGGTGAATCGTCCTTGATCGCTGCTTTCATGATCACATCAATGTATGTTCTTCGGGCAGAGATAATAAACGATCCTTTATCCTTTTTCAGTGGTCCTTCAACAGTTAATCTTGAGGAAATTGCTCCAATTCCACCTTTGATCTTTAATCGCTTACTATTGCCTTCGTTCATGGCAACCTCCAGAACAGATGACATTCGACCACCGTAATTAGCAGGCATTCCTCCCTTGATGAGGTTTACACTTTTCACGGCATCCGCGTTGAATACGGAGAAGAAACCAAATAGGTGTGAGGCATTATAGACTACTGCCTCGTCAACAAGCACAAGGTTCTGATCAGGGCCACCGCCACGAACGTAAAAACCTTGTCCTCCTTCCGCTGCCGATGAAACTCCTGGTAAAAGCTGTATGGTCTTTATGATGTCAACCTCTCCCATGAAGGCAGGAAGAGTTTTGATCTCATCAATGTCCAGTTCCAAAGTACCAATGTTGGTGCTTTTAACATTGTCTTCCGCCTTACCCTTGACAACTACCTCTTCAAGGTCTTGCAGCTCTGTTCCGAGTTCAATATCCAATCGCACATCCGCAGATAATGTGACGGTTTTCTTTTTCGTTTCAATTCCACTTACCCTGAATTCCACTTCCCATGTCCCTTCGGGCAAAGAGATAGAGTAGAAGCCGTAATTGTTCGTGATAACGCCTTTTTTAAGGGCCGGAACATAAACTTTTGCTCCGATCATTGTCTCACCTGACCTCCCGTCGCTAACATATCCGCTCAGTGTGTATTCGCTTTGCGCACCAAGTTCAGTGAAGGCAAAGAGGAACAATATGATCGTCACAAATTTCATGTGAGCGTAAATTTCGCAAAATGATCAGAGAGATACTAACTTGAACCCTAAATTTTATAGTTGAATAGGGCAAGTTCTTTGCGAAAAATGGGAAGAATCGGACGATAGTGTGTAAATTCGCGGTTTACAATTTAGAGCATGAAAATATCTTACAATTGGCTTAAGAATTATGTCAATACGGATCTTCCGGTTGAAAGAGTAGCGGAAATTCTTACGGATACCGGTCTTGAGGTTGAGGGAGTGGAGAAGATCGAAGCACTGAAAGGTGGACTTGATGGGGTTGTAATTGGTGAAGTGCTCACATGCGAAAAACACCCTGATGCAGATCGCTTGAATGTTACTACAGTCAATGTTGGAAATGGGGAGCCTTTACAAATCGTATGTGGAGCTCCAAATGTAGCAGCAGGACAAAAAGTCGTTGTAGCTACAGTGGGATGTACGCTATATCCAAGCCCTGAAGAACCTTTTAAGATCAAAAAATCCAAGATCCGTGGAGTAGAATCTGAAGGTATGATCTGCGCTGAAGATGAACTTGGTATTGGAAATAGTCATGATGGGATCATGGTGCTTTCGGAAGATGCAAAAGTTGGAAGTCCTGCATCGTCATTTTTCGATCTTGAAGACGATTTTTTAATCGAGATAGGATTAACTCCTAACAGAGCAGATGCGATGGGCCATGTTGGAGTTGCGAGAGACTTGATCGCATACTTGAATATTCATGACAATAAGAAACTGAATTTGATCTGGCCGTCTATCGACCAGTTTAAAGTAGAGCGATATGATCTGCCGATTAAAGTGTTGGTAAAGGATCATGCTGCTTGTCCGAGATATACCGGTGTATCTATAAAAGGAGTTGCCATAAAAAGCTCACCGGAATGGTTACAGAAAAGATTGCGAACTATAGGTTTAACTCCAATAAACAATGTGGTCGATGTAACCAATTTTGTAATGCATGAGCTTGGTAATCCACTCCATGCATTTGATGCTGATAAATTGGGAGGAAAGATCGTGGTTCAGCGCGCAAAAAAGGGAACAAAGTTCATCACGCTTGACGGTGAGGAAAGAGAGATGAAAGGGGAGGAGCTGATGATCACGAATGGTAAGGAAGATCTTTGTATTGCAGGAGTTTTTGGTGGCCTCGATTCAGGGATATCCGATCAGACTGTAAATGTATTCTTGGAATCGGCATACTTTGATCCGGTCGTAGTGCGTAAAACTGCAAAATTACATGGTTTGAGCACTGATTCATCCTTCCGTTTTGAGCGAGGAGTTGATCCGGATCGTACATTGTTTGCCTTGAAACGTGCCGCCATCCTTATCAAGGAGATAGCAGGTGGAGAAGTGGGAATGGAAATAGAGGATACTAATCCTGAGTTCGAAGTAGATCGTAAGATCCAATTTAACTATGAACGCTGTAGAAAATTGATCGGAGCGAATATTCCGGACGAAGAAATAACTGCGATCCTGGAAGTTCTTGGATTTAGAATCGCTCAAAAGAATGGTGACACCTTGTTTTTGGAGGTGCCGGCTTTCAGAGTTGATGTAAATCGGGAAGCCGATGTTATTGAAGAGGTTTTAAGGATCTATGGATACAACAAAGTTCCACTTCCTGAAAAGTTAAATAGTTCGATCAATAAATTTCCCAAACCTGATCCGGAAAAGGTACAACAGGTTGTGTCAGACATGCTTGCCGGTATGGGATTCCTCGAAATGATGAACAACTCTCTGACAAAGCCTGTTTATGTGGATGAATTGGGGGGTGAAGCACTAAAAAGTGAACATCATGTATCGATATTGAACCCTTTAAGTCAGGATCTGGCAGTTATGCGTCAGTCGTTGGTATTTGGAGCGCTTGAAGTTGTAGCGTACAACCAGAACCGTCAAAACCCTGATCTTAGATTATTTGAATTTGGTAAGATCTACCGAAAATTTGAAAGCGGATACAATGAGAATCGTCGACTTGTTACGTGCATTAGCGGCAAATCCGGTATAGATAACTGGACGGGCGCAAATGATGCCTTTACATATTATTCTATCAAATCCTATTTAAGACGGATAACGGATAGACTAGGCCTTTCGGAACATTTAACTCAAAAGGCTCTAAAGAATTCGATTTTTGAGGACGGTGTACAATTGTACATTTTGAAGACAAAGATCGGAGAGATGGGATGGATTGGTAAAAAGACTAAAAAGCATTTTGGTATTAAAAACCACGTATATCTGATTGATTTGGATTGGGACGCAATTATAGACTCATTAAAACTCACATCTGTTAAATACAAGGAGCTTCCAAAAACATTTGCGGTGAGGAGGGACTTCTCTTTGATGCTGGACAAATCAACCCGTTTTGAAGAGATCGAGGAGATAGCTAGAAATATCGATAAAAAGCTACTTCAGGAAGTCGGTTTATTTGATGTCTATGAAGGTGATAAGCTGGAGGAAGGGAAGAAAAGTTATGCTGTGTCTTTCCATTTCCAGGATGCTGAAAAGACCCTTAAGGATGAGCAGATCGATGCAATCATGAGCAAGATCCGTGCGGAATTAGAAAGTAAACTGAATGCCCAGCTCCGCTGATACGCATATCGCAAAACAGTATTTTGTAACCGGTATCGGAACAGATGTCGGAAAGACCGTTGTTTCTGCAATTCTAACAAAAGCACTAGAGGCAACCTATTTCAAACCTATTCAATCAGGTATTATAGACGGCTCTGATGCTGAAACTATCCGTACATTAGTTAAAGATGTTATTGTTATTCCTGAAATATACCGATTGAAGCAGCCTCTTTCACCTCACGCTGCAGCTCAAATAGATGGAATCGAAATACAATTAAATGAACTAAATCTTCCGAACGTTACTGGAAATTTAATTGTTGAAGGTGCGGGAGGGCTAATGGTGCCGTTTGATCAAATTGGGAACAGCTATCTTGAGCTGGCAAAAAAATGGGGTTTACCGGTTATTGTTGTTTCCAGACATTACCTTGGAAGCATCAATCATACATTACTTACTTTGGATGTTTTGAGGACGAATGATGTTCAATTAGCAGGAATTATATTCGTTGGTAAGGAAAACCCTTCTACAGAAGAGATAATCGTAAAGCGAACAGGGGTTCATGTGATTGGGCGAGTACCTGAGGTAGATAATGTAGATGAAGCATTCATTGCTGAGCAAGCGGAAATATTCAGATCCAGTTTATGAGCAGCCTGATAAATAGGGATAAGAAGCATGTATGGCATCCTTTTTCACAACATGCTACTTCCGGAGACCCTCTTCCGATTGTTTCTGCAAAAGGAACATTGCTTTATGATGAAAAGGGTAAGTCCTATATCGATGCAAATTCAAGCTGGTGGGTTAATATTCACGGTCATGGGCATGAGATAATAGGTAAAGCGATCACGGATCAATTTCAGGCGCTAGATCATGTGATATTTGCGAATGTCACGCATCCTCAGGCAGTTCGATTGGCAGAGCGAATCACGTCTAAATTGCCTTCTCATCTCACGAAGGTATTTTTCTCAGATAATGGATCTACTGCGGCAGAAGTCGCACTTAAAATGTGTGTTCAGTTTTGGCACAATAAAGGAGAAGAAAAGACTTTGGTAATGGCGTTAGAAGGAGCGTATCACGGGGATACCTTTGGAGCTATGTCGGTAGGAGAGCGGGATCTTTTCAATAAACCATTTGAGCCGTTGTTCTTTCAAGCTGAATATTTGCCTTTTCCAAATCCGGATCAAGAAGATCATATCCTGGAGATCGCGGAAAAGCGATTTGCATCTGGAAATTTTGCTGCTTTGATCGTTGAACCACTTATTCAGGGAGCTTCAGGAATGAGGATGTATTCGGTTGGTTTTTTAGATCGACTAATGCAAATAGCCAGAAAAAATAAGGTGTTGATCATTTTTGATGAGGTGATGACGGGTTTTGGCAGAACCGGAACGTTCTTCGCCCTGGATCAATGTAATGAGAACCCCGATCTGGTTATGCTTTCTAAAGGACTCACAGCAGGAGTTCTTCCATTGGGCTTAACAGTAACATCTGAAGAAATATTCAATTCCTTTCTTTCAGAAAAAACGGAACGCGGATTTTTACACGGACATTCTTACACTGGTAATCCTATTGCCTGTGCAGTTGCGAATGCAAGTCTTGATATCTTTGAGCAAGAAGGCACCATAGAAAAAATAGAAAGATTGAAGGAGGCGAATAATGAAGCGCTACGCCTCATTTCTCGGGAACCAAATATTTTGAATCCACGTGTTTGCGGAACCATTCTGGCATTTGAGGTAAACACCGCTGATCGCGTTGGATATTTTTCAGGCATTCGGGATCAAGCATATCAATATGCACTTGAAAGAGGAGTATTATTGAGACCCTTGGGAAATACCATTTTTATCAATCCTCCCTATTGTATTACCAGGGAAGAGTACGATCACCTGATAACAGTTATCATCTCGTTTCTTCGATCGATTCAAGAATAAGTTTTGCGGCTTCTCGCACTTGTTCTTCGGTAATATTTAATGGGGGCGACAATCTGAAGCTATACGGATGACTGAGAAACCAGAATGTTAGTACACCTTTTTCTAATGCTCTTGTAACCACGCGCTCAACTCGTTCAGAAGAAGACATGTCGAAGGCGAACATCATTCCAATTCTTCTGGATGCTATAATTTCCGGATCATCGGCAATAAGCTCTTCCAGTAGTTTACCTAGTCGCTCTACTTCAGTGAAATCTATTTCTGTTTCCATTACATCCAGAAACGCAGCTGCAGCGGCACAATTTACAGGATGTCCTCCAAAAGTTGTGATATGCCCGAGCATAGGGTCATATCGAAATTCATTGAGATACTTTTGTGACGAAACAAGTGCGCCAATTGACATGCCTCCGCCAAGTGCTTTACCTAGTGTGATTGCATCGGGTACAACATTGAAATGTTCAAATGCAAAGAGCTTACCGCTCCGTCCCATACCACATTGAATCTCATCAAAGATGAG
>SBGS01000143.1 GCA_006226555.1 Bacteroidota bacterium | reverse complement strand
ACAACACCATCGACTACAAATGCGCGAATGTCAGCACCTTCTGCTTCTTTGATAAATTCCTGAACGATCACACGTGCTTTGATCCCTTGAAATGCCTCAAGTACAGATTCCGCGGCACTTTTTGTTTCAGCAAGCACGACGCCTACCCCTTGAGTACCCTCCAGTAGTTTCAATACGCACGGAGCGCCACCAACCTGATCGATGATTCTGCGTGCATCCTTGGAATAATTGGTGAATGCCGTTTTAGGAAGCATTAATCCTGCTCTCGACAAGATCTGTAAGCTTCTTAATTTATCTCTTGAACGAACCAGTGCCTGTGATTCTACAGCAGTGAAAACCTTCATCATTTCGAATTGTCTTACAACCGCAGCACCATAAAATGTTACTGAAGCACCTATTCTTGGAATAACAGCATCAATATCATTAAGCTCCTGACCTTTATAGAAAATGGTAGGCTTGCGACGCTCAATAACGATGTCACATTTCGTATGATCCACAACGATCATTTCATGTCCGCGGAGTTCACCCGCTTCTTTCAATCTACGTGTTGAATATAGCTTAGGGTTCGTAGATAAAATGGCAATTTTCATTCCTGTATTGATTGATATTTTCGATCGACATCTACAACAAATTTTCCATGTAGGAACTTTCTGCCGATCAATGCACCGTATTTCATGTCATCCCTGTGGGTAAGAGTTAAGTCAATAACATATTCTTCACCTAAAAGCATAATAGCAGTTCTGATCATAAAGCGTTTTTCTGCATAACCATTAGAACTTTTTACCATCACCTCCTTCAGGATTTTAAACTCAAATTCTTTCCCCGTGTATTCCGGATAGGATTTATCGAGAAAGATGCAACGCACAAGGTGGTCATCTACTTTAATAATAGATGAGCAGTGTATACTGGACGTATACGCACCAGTATCAACCTTTGCTTTTAGCGCTCCGATCTTTAGATTCGGGAACTCAGCAAATTCACATCGTCCTATTACTTTTTTCTCTTCCATCCTTTCAAAAATGGGAAGCGAAAGTATTAAAAAAAAGGTTCGGTGTTATAATCAAATTAAAAAGTTAACAAATGAATGATAAAATCTTAAAAGAAACCTTGTATAGTCTTGATCTACAGTGTGATATTCATGGATCTTTCCCATAGCAATATTCTTCCGTTAGATCCAATGAAAATAGTTGTCTGTTTTGATCGTATTTTTGCAAAGAATAAAAGAACTTTCTCCAGTTTCTACGCAAAGGACCAGAAATTAAAATGTTAGTTAGAACAATATTCTTAAGCTTCACATTGATGATCGCCAATTTATCAATTGGTCAGAATGAGTTCTTTGCAAATCGATTGTGTTCAGTTATAGAGTTAGATGGATTGCTGGAAGAGCCTGAATGGGCATGCAGTGACTCTGTGTGTAATTTCACCGTGACGTATCCGAATTTTGGGGAAGTGAGTCGTTTTCAATCATTTGTGAAACTACTGTACGACGACGAAGCGATTTATGTCGGCGCTATATTATACGATCCAAATCCTGATTCGATTAGTTATAACCTTTCTCAGCGTGATGATTTTGGTAATGGCGACTGGTTCGGAATTAGGATTGACCCATATGCAACCAATCGAACTGCCTTTTTATTTGCTGTTACGGCAGCCGGTGTTGAAGTTGATGCCATAGAATATATTGAGGATACGGATTTTTCCTGGAATGCAGTTTGGAAAAGCGTAACGCACAAAGGCAAGGATGGATGGTCGGTTGAAATGAGGATCCCACTCTCTGCCATAAGGTTTCCGGAAAAGGAGATACAGGAATGGAATATCAATATAGGAAGGCAGGTTCGCAGAAACAGAGAAACCTCTTATTGGAATCCATTAGACCCAAATATTTATGGAGAAATTACGCAATCGGGTGTACTGCGGGGAATTGAGAATATTCGATCGCCATTGCGTTTGTCCTTGTCTCCATATATAACAGGTTATCTCGAAAACAATTATGATCCTGTTCTTCAGAAACAAAGATGGAATCAAAGATTGACCGGAGGTGTAGATCTGAAATATGGAGTCAATCAGGCGTTTACAATAGACATGACCCTCATCCCGGATTTTGGTCAAACAAGGTCCGATCAGCAAATATTAAACCTGAGTCCTTTCGAGGTTCGGTATAATGAAAACAGGCCATTTTTTCTGGAAGGTATGGACCTATTTAGTATTGGCGAGGTCTTCTATACACGAAGGATAGGAGGGACCCCTTATAATAGAAGTATAGTTTTAAATGACGATGAGGTCGTGAAAAGTAATCCAGTCGAATCTCCAATTATCAATGCGTCAAAATTTTCTGGTAGAACGACTTCCGGTTTAGGAATAGGAGTGTTTAATGGTATTGAAGGACATACGTATGCTACGATATCGGATTCCCTGGGGAATTCTCGTCAGGTACTGACGAATCCCTTGAGCAATTATAATGTATTGGTTCTATCTCAAAACATGAAAAACAACGGGATAGCTTCCTTTGTTAACACGAATGTAATCCGTGAGGGGGGTGCGAGAGATGCAAATGTTTCAGTAGGTACCTTATCTGTTTTTTCTAAGGATAAACAATACAAAATTGACGGAACCGTAAAGCAGTCCATCATATCTGAAGTGTCAGGTATCACAATTGGGCATGCATTCTCAACGTCATTAAATAAGGTGTCTGGAACTTGGAGGTATGGTATAAACTACAGTGAGAATAGTGATACATATGATCCCAATGATCTCGGATTTCTAACGGTAAATAACAACAGAACATACAGTGCAACCCTGAGATGGAATGATTTTACTGCAGGCAAGCACATGTTGCGTCGTTGGGCGAATCTTTCCGCTACATATAATGAGCTGTATTCTCCACAACTGTTTACATCAATGAACATTGATTGGTCCGCAGCAGGAACGTATCGTAATTTTCTAACGGCGGGTGTGAATGGTGGTTTCAGCCCATTGGGAACGGTTGATCATTTTGAGTCCAGAAGCTTCGGTAAAGAGCTGAGATATGGTCCTTCCATTAGGATCGGAGGATTTTATTCCAGCGATTACAGCAAACCATTTGCTTTAGATCTTCGCACTTCGATCACTAATTATACCGAGAACCGTCAAATGTCCTATTCATTCACCGTGAGTCCTCGATTGCGTTTTGGTGATCGCATGTTTCTCGTTTGGAATTCTACTATATCAGAGTTATTGTACGATATCGGATATGTCTTTCAACATTCATCAGATTTTGTTAATGGACGGATCATCATGGGGCGAAGAGACAGGATCGTTTTAGAGAATACATTAAGCGGTGAATACATCTTTACGAACCGAATGGGGATCGATGTACAGTTTCGTCATTACTGGCAGCAAGTAAATTACCTTAACTTCTTTGAGTTGAGATCAGGTGGGGAGCTGATCGATGTGCTATATGATCCATTGGATGCAAATGGAAATTCTGTTCATAATACAAGTTATAATGCATTTACCCTGGACGTAAACTACAGATGGGTATTTTATCCGGGATGTGAATTAAGGTTAGTATACAAGAATAATATCTTTCATTTTAAATCCGAGCTAGATAAAAATTACTTCTCTACTTTCAATACATTATTTGACCAGCCACAAATAAATAGTATCTCAATGAAATTATTAGTGTTCTTGGACGCACTATACTTCAGACCAAAGAAAAAAGCCACTCCTTAAGGAATGGCTTTCATTATTATCGTATTCGATGTCTATCGGTTCAGCATCACCGGCATCACTAACATCAAAATATCTTCATTCTCATCACTTTCAGATGGTTTTAATAAACCTGCTCTGCTAGGTTCACTCATTTCAAGTTTTACTTCTGAAGAGTCCAGATTATTCAGCATTTCCATCAGGAAACGAGAGTTAAATCCGATCTCCATATCATCCCCATCATAATTACATGTGAGTCTTTCATTAGCTTCGTTTGCAAAATCAATATCCTCAGCTGATAGAGAAAGCTCAGATCCAGCTAATCTCAATTTGATCTGATGAGTGGTTTTATTGGCGAAAATCGATACACGCTTAATAGAGCTCAAGAATTGTAATCGATCGATCAATAACACATTAGGGTTTTCTTTTGGAATAACAGCCTCATAATTTGGATATTTTCCATCGATCAAACGACAAACCAACACTATATCACTGAATGTGAAAACAGCATTCGAATCATTGTACTCCAATAATACTTCTTCATCACCACGCAGGTTTGATTTCAACAAGTTCAAAGGTTTCTTTGGAAGGATAAATGAACCTGAACCGTTTGCTTGTGAATCTGTCCTTGTATAGCGCACCAATTTATGAGCATCTGTGGCAACAAAAGTTATATTTTCCGGTGAGAACTGACAAAATACTCCGCTCATAACCGGTCTCAGGTCATCAACTCCGGTAGCAAACAATGTTTTATTGATCGCGTTGGAAATGATCTCTCCTGAAACTTTGATCGATGAAGCGTTTTCTAAAGATGGAAGTCTTGGGAAATCGTCTCCATTGAATCCAACCATTTTTGATTTACCGTTGTCATAAGCGATCTCAATGCCGTATGTCTTCATGTCAACTGAAAACGTACACGGCTGATCCGGTAGGTTTTTAAGAACGTCCAAAAGCAACTTGGCAGGAACAGCGATCTTTCCCGATTCGTTTGCCTCAACCTCCATTGTCGTTTTCATTGTTGTTTCAAGATCAGAAGCTGAAGCGGTTAATTGACCGTCACTGATCTCGAAAAGAAAATTATCAAGAATGGGTAAGGTATTACTTGTACTAAGAACACCTGATATACTCTGAAGGTGTTTTAAAAGTGAAGCACTTGAAGTAACAAAGTTCATCTCTTTAGTCGTTTTTATTCAATCTCAAAACTATCAAATTCACCCGAAAGCCTTGAGTTAAAGGATGTACCTTTTTTCCTTAGTTATCAACATTTACTCCAGAGGTAGTACACCATCATGGGTTTTGACCTGACTTAGATCAAGCGGGAAATACAAGTGACCGAAAAATAGCGGATTAAACACAAAGTACTGGCATTTTACGATCTCACCATTTGGTAATTCACACCAGAATTTATCTCGGTTAACATCCAGAACGCTCATCATTCCAACTGCTTCCGGATTATGTGTTACAATACGGTAGCACTTCAGTTTCGTTGATTTACCTCCTGTCTCATTCACCGTAAGTACACAAAATGGCTTTGTATGCTTGAGACTGTCTACTTGCTTTTCATTTAGCTCGTAATTCGGTATATCAAAATTGATCTTTTTGAAATTATTGAGATATCTGAAGATCATGGACGTATCAACTCCTTGAAGATTTTTACCTTGTTGGTACACATCAAAATGGTCTTTCGATCTGGCAATAGAGAAGCTTCTTTGAGGTTCATCATTGAATTTTATATCAACTTTTTTAATTTGATTTAATTCAAGACTAAAGATGTTGGTACACATCCATTTTTTCGGATCAGCAAAAAAGCGCGGTTCAATGATTCCGTGAACACCTTTGATCTTCATTAATACCGGAATATCACTTTTTCCTGCATCGCGATCATCGAGTAACATGATTTGTCCCATGTGATCTTGTGCAGCTGGTCCGATATACCAGGTTTTGACCCATTCACCATTTTGGAAGATCTCCACTTTTGTGTGTTGTCCTGCCATAATATTCGTGAATCGCTCGATAGCATTGTCGCTGATGTACCCTTTGAATTCGATCTTCTCGAATGCATCTAGCACAAACTCAACACTCTCAGGTACGACGCATCCACCATCCTTATCTGTCCACTGTCCGTTCACCTTTCGGATTTCGAATGTGCGCTCAAATGGATCAGAGATAATGACTTTGTCAACCGTGCTAATGTCTTGAACTGCAAATTCAATAAGTTCTTTATCTGAACGATCTTTATTTTTAATGAGATCCATGGCGTACCAGCCTAAGGCTCCCAAAGCAACTACCGCAATTATTAAAATGATCAGTTTTTTCATAATTTCTTATCTCGCGTATTTCTTTCTTCTCAGATAGTGCATAATGAAAGCCAGCAGAATGATCGACCCAACAGGAAGAAGCATGTTGATCATCTTATAAAAGCCTGCACTGGCCTTAACTTTTTCCTGGTCAATATGGTGAATGTCGATCTGTCTGGAACGAATGTCCAAAACGGAATTATCTCCCATCATGTAATCAGCCAGGTTCTGGAAAAACTCCTGGTTACCAAAGAAATGTGGTATTTGCAGGCGCATAAGCTCTTCACTGAATTGAAGATCATTAAGCTGCTTTGGTTTGTACATAAATCCATTTCCAAGCTTACTCGGCATAGAATCATATTGATTGGCAATGAACTGAGCATTTCCAATTACAAAGACTTTGCCTTCTTCTGCACTCTTTTCTTTATACCCAACTTCCGGATTATTGATAAACTCTTCAACGATCCTGTTTTTGAAGTATGAACTGAACATACCTTCTGCTAAACCTGCTAAACACTTCTTATTGTTTTCATTATCAGGATTAGGCACTAACTCCGGATTCTTACCATAGTTCAAAGGCATGGCTAGACTTACCATCGGAGCAAGCCCGGTAGCTGTCGAATTAGTTGAAGATGTAAGTATAGGAGTGAGGGCTATTTCAGGATTATTTCCAACAAACTGGATCTCGTTCGTGTACTTTAGAGACACAGGTTCCACGTTTCTTGAGATCGGGTGAGTTGTTGGCGTGGCAAGGACATGGAAAAACCAAGGGATCAATGGTTTATTTGCCAGCGGTACTTGTTTTGGAGCACACTGCACATCCATTACATAGTTATCGTTGATCTTTAGACCGTAATCAAACAAAAGGCGGTCGATCCCAGTTTCATATCTCACTGTATTGGTTTGACCATAGCGCATCAAGGTATCTTCCGGGAGATAAAGCTGCTCCAGAAAACACATCAATCTACCACCTTTCATTACGAATTGATCGATCAGGTACAAGTCTTTGTCACTGAAGCGATCACGTGGTCTGGCGATGATCAGACCGTCAACATTGTCTAAGGCGTGAATAGAATCGTTAAGCG
>SBGS01000013.1 GCA_006226555.1 Bacteroidota bacterium | reverse complement strand
GCTGAAGTAGATAGAAATACATCTACATAACCTTGAGCTGTATCTACTGCTGTAACAGTATATTGAGTTGGAATATTGTTTGGAGCCGTAATACTTCCAAACCCGGTAGTTGTCCATGTTGATGAGAACCCTCCTGAAACAGAACCATCCAGGTCGAAATATGTTAGATTAGAACAAATGGAATCACTTGTTGTAATTTCTACGATTGGCGGCGCCAGGAAAGTTATTTGAATTTGATCCGTTTCTGCGAGACAGTTACCATTATTTGTAGAAGTCAAAGTAAGGAAAATAACTCCTGATGTAGTATCACCTGATGACACGTTATATAGACCGTTTACAACGTTATCGGAAGGAGAAAATGCCCCGGTACCGGTCGTTGACCATTGACCAGTCGTTGTTGCGCCATTTACAGCACCGTTCAGGTTTATCGTATTCGTAGAGGAACATAAGACTAGATCTGCCCCGGCAGAAACAACAGGCGGTTCTGTAAAGTAAATAATGAGTGAATCTATATCATCCGGACATGCGAAAAGTGACCCGGAAGACGTGAGGTAAAGGATTACGCTGTCATTACCCAAATCAGTTGGTGAAGGAGTATAAGTTGTAGAAAGGGACCCCGGATTTCCAAAAGCACCTCCAGTTCCACCTGTCCAGCTCGCGCCGGCTGCGAAACTTACGTTACCACTAATTGGTATAGCTCCCACGTTATTTTTACAAAATGTCTGGTCATTTCCAGCTTCTACCATCGGAGATTGAATAAAGGTAACCTCCATGGTGTCTGTTTTTGGATCACAGTTCCCGGTTGAGCTAAGCACAAAGGTGAGCGATCCTTGAGCATAATCGCTTGCACTTGGAATATAATTCGTAACGAGATTTGTAGGGTTATTTAGGGTACCGGTTCCATTCAGTACAGACCATATTCCGGTAGTTGTTCCACCTGAAACTGAACCGATCAGGTCAATTTGAGGTTCGCCATTACAAACAGTAACATCGCTGCCGGCATCAGTTCGAACTCGTCTGAGGAATGACGACATATAATGGTACAAACAACCTGTTGTAGCCCCACCATTTATCACTCCCAATGCAAAAAGTCCACTTGAGTTTGTGATGTTATTTGATGAATTCGCTGGAATATTAGCCAATGAATAGTCGATCTGTGCACCCATCCAGGCTCCGCCGGTTCCAGGAACAGGAGAAAACGCCCCTGGAGGAACCAATGCTGGATTGCCATTTAATTGAAAATTGTTAACGTCGGCTGCTTGACACAATATGTTGAGCAGAAATTGCTGATCATTGTTCCTGGAAAAGGAAACTTCATCTGAACCCGAACAGTTTAAAGGAGGAATTATCGCTAAACCAAGCTCACACCCGTATCCGGACATGTGAACGAGGTATACCGGTTTATCTGTGCTGATATACGTCAATGGTTGTGTGATCGAATATTGCCAGGTTTCTCCTTGATTGATCAATTGAGTAGTGGTTGCTCCGTCATTCACCGTGATCGTCGTAAAATTTTCGGCAGCAATAATAAAAATGGATTCATCGGATCCAGCATTTAGGAATCCCTTGTTTACGATATACTCGTTCCCTATCACATCTGTTGGTACGATCTGATCACCCATAAGGTCGAAACAACCACCACCTCCGGATGGATTTACAGAGTCGTCATTGATCGTTATGGATACAGGCTTCGTGGCCGTCACAATTGATCCACTCAACGTGCTCCCGGGATTACTGGTTGTCATTACAGCGTTTTCACAGGTGTATACATTCCCTGCAAAAGGAAGTGTAACGGAATACGTCACATTTGCCGGATGGCCCCCAATTGTATTTGCCCTCGGCGTAATGTATACAACGGTATTATCCTCGGTGGCGACGATGGAAAAGAATTGTTTCGGCTGGGTAATGGTTCCGTCTCCATTCCTGTCATTGGTCAATACGCGATTATTCCATAACGTTTGGAATGGAACGACAAATTCTGTTCCCATACCATTTTGACCTTTCAGCGAGTACGTCTCGGGGTTGTTCGGCGTTCCCGGAGTAATGGTGAACATGTCAGAAATAAAGTCATAAACAACGGTGATCAACTCATCGGAAGTAATTTTTACCCCCGTATTGAGCAGCACATCGGCAGGTTTACTTTCAAGTGCGTTTACGATATGATTGAGTGAGATCGATGCGAGTGAATTTGCAGGAACTGTAAAAACTGTATCGTACGCGGCAGCGGGTTGCTGGATGCGTATGTTAGCTGCATTTCCGAAAGTTGAGATCCTGAATGCAAGTTGGACGTTTCCATCGTGATCCGGTGTAACCCACGGTGCAGCAAACCAAAACAGTGTGTCGATCTGAGCATTGATCTTTGTTGATGCCGAAAGCAAGACAAGAACCAATAAGAATATGTTATAGAGCCTTTTCATGATAGCTTTTTTATTTTTTATCACCGTCCATTTCTTTCTTCATTTCGTCGAGGATGCTGTTATTCAACTTATCATCCTCTTCTTCAAGAGATGGTTTTTCTTTGGTTATTTTAATGGACAATGCAATTTCGTGTGAACCGGTTTGGTAGTTTGCAAGAGATGAAACTGTATAGTCATACGCGTACATCAAAGAGAATCGTTCTTTGAAGTTCAAACCCAGATTAATTCCCACGGCATCGTCTGAGCGGTAGAGTACACCAACCCAAAATTTATTTTTAAACTCGGCTTTCAACATAGCGGTGTACTGAACTGGAACAGGTCGGGCGTACTTCACCAATACAGATGGTTGAATAGTAGTTCCTTTCTTCAGCTTGAAGTTGTATCCAGCAATACCTGATAAATGATATTCAAGGTTCGTATTGTAAGAAGTAAATCTGATCTCATCACCCAGTAAATGGTGGAGAGAACCCATCAAGAAGAATTTTTCGTGGTAGAGGTTGAAACCGGTACTGAAGTCAAAAGCATTTGCGCTATATACTGTACCTGTTAAAACTTCATCATTTTCATCAGCCAGCTGTGCATCGTACAAACGTACCCTGTACTGAAGGAATCCTGGCTGAACCCCAAGTCCGAGTTTCGTTTTCTCACCGAGCTTTATATGATAAGCATAGTTTATATAGGCAGCAGTACTTTGTGTAATACCCGTTCTTTCGGACATAAAAGTGATACCATAACCATGTTTTCCAAGTCCTTTTATACTTCCATTAAAATTCCCTAGCACGAGAGATGGTGCACCACTAAAACCGACCCACTGGTTTCGATAAGCAATATTGGCCATAGAGATTCCCCTGCTTCCCACGATTGCCGGATTATAGTAATAATCACTCATCAGGAAATTAGAAACAATACCGCGTTGTTGAGCAATTGAAGAGCCGGTCAACAAAAGTGCTATAATGATTATTATTGCCTTCATCAGTTTCTGCTTTTTAATACGAGGATTGTCCCTCTGTAAATGTTCTCATCTTTTCCTTCGCCCGTGAGGTCAAGAACATAGAAATAATTGCCATCCGGCACAAGTTCTCCGTTGTATGTGCCATCCCAAGGTATTTTATAGCCGTCCGAAATAAAGATCTGCTGTCCCCATTCATTGTATATCTCTACGTGAGCATTCGGATAAAGCAGTTGAAGAAAATCGAGATTCCAGTAATCGTTTTTCAAGTCTCCATTTGGCGAGATCGCATTGGGGATCAATACTTCAATTTCTGTGGTTATCGTGTTGATCGTAATAACCTGAGAAGTACTGTCCATACAACCTAGTGCTCCAGTTACGTATTGTGTTACCGTGTATGTTCCATTTTCGTAGTATATCGTAGATGGATTTTCATCCGTCGACCCTTGATTATTGCCAAAATCCCAAACAAAAGTCGACGCGTTCGTAGCGTTGTTCACAAACTCGAACTCGGCACCGATGTTTAATCCGTTCGAAGAAGTAAATCCAAATCCGGCATTCGGCAAGGCTGGAACGTTTAGAATTTCCACGATCGTGTCATAGCATCCATTCACTGTTCCGACGATATGTGTAATTGCGTAATCTGCATTTGGAAGAAACAACTGTGTTGGATTAGCCGATGCATTTGTTCCCTGACCTCCGAAGTCGTAGAACCAGTAATTAATGACATCTGCAGAGACAGAAGCATCGTTGAAACTGACTTCGATCTGATTGCTAGGACAAGATGAAGAATATGTAAAGTCTGCCGTTGGAATAGGATAAACATCAACTTGATTTGATGTCGTGTCTGAACATCCAAAACTGTTGGTAACGATAAGTTGTATGTCGTATGTACCTGCTGATGTATATGATGTCGTCACATTTTGATTTGAAGATGTGGTCATATCACCAAGATCCCATTCCCATGAAGATAAGGTACCTGATCCCGGAAGAGAAAAGTCAGTCAATACTGTAGGTTGACCAAAGCAATCTTCAGTATAATTAAAGTTCGCAAAAGGTTTCGCTGTAAAGTTGATCTGTAACACGTCGCTTTCAGCGGAACATCCGTTGTTGTTCGTCGTTGTCAAGGTAAGGAATACCGTACCTGATGCAATTTCTGCAGCTGATGGTGTGTAGGTTCCGTTCAGCGTAGTATTGTCAGGGTTAAAAGTTCCGCTTCCACCGGACCAAATCCCTGTTGTGGTTGCCCCTGAGATGGTAGCAGCCAGGGTAACTTCAGCGTCGTTTTCACAAACGATCTGATTAGGACCTGCATTGACACTTGGCTCAGGCGTGAATATGATCAAAAGACTATCTTGAACCGGGGTGCATGAACCATTAGAAGTAGACTCAAGATAGATCCAAACACTTCCTCCAGAGATGTCTTGTGGGCTTGGCTGGTAGTTTGCATTAAGCGAAAGGTTGTCCGGCGTGAAAAATCCGGTTCCTGACGAAATCCACTTTCCGGTTGTGGTACCACCACTAACGCTACCTGCTAAGGAAATATTCGGGTTGTTTTCGCATGTATAAAGTGTATCTGCTCCGGCATTAACTATTGGTTCCGGAGAGAATGTAACTATCATAGTATCAGTCTCGGCTAGACAAGAACCAAAGTTTGTAGAGGTGAGTACTAAGGTAACAGCTCCTGCAGTTATATCTGAAGGAGATGGTGAATAAACCGCGGACAGATCACTGGCACTCGGGGCAAAACTTCCGGCACCAAGTGTACTCCAGATACCTGTTGTTGCACCACCGGTCACTTCACCTGCCAGGGATACATCTGAATTGTTTGCACAAACAATTTGATCAGCGGATGCACTTACAATCGGCGCCGGCTCGACATCCAGGAATATAGTATCACGCTGCACGGGACATGGACCTGTTGAGGTTAGAATAAGTTTGATCGGAGAAATAAGTGTATCAAGCTGACTAGGAAGATATTCATTTATAAGACTGGTATTTGGAGATGCGAAAGAACCAAACCCATCGGTTGACCAAACCCCGGTTACTGTACCACCGCCAGATAGTCCGCTAAGGGAAAGTGAAGTGTTGGCACAAATAGAGTTGTCAGGACCGGCATCTACGAAAGGATATGATGTGAATTCAGATAAATAACCATAGCTGCTAGCACTTGATCCATCACCCGCAATTACCCCCAATCCAAATACATCTCCTGAGTTCTCAATGATATTGTAAGAACCGACAGGAACGTCTGTTGTATTGAAGTAGATCTTAGCGACTTGGAACGCACCCGCAGTTCCGGGTACAGGCGAAAAAGCTGAGGCCTGAATAAGTGATGGGTTTCCATTCAGCTGAAACTGTCCTTCAAAACCGGTTCGCGTGTAAATAAAAATACCTAAGGAGTCTGTACTTGAGCGACTAAATGCAGTTGAATATGTACCCGCACAAAGTAAGCTAGGAACCTGTGCTCCGGCCAATTTGCAGTCGTAACCGGATACATGCCACATATAAACAGGCTTATCGGTTTGAATATAATTGAAGTCATCGGTCAAGGGATATTCAAATGTTTCTCCCCAGCTGATCAAACCAGTGGTAGTGGATGAATTGTTGATGGTAATACTTGTTCCGTTTTGAGTTGCAAGAATGTATATTCGATCGTGATCACCAGTTCCTTTGTTTACAACGAAATTTTTTCCTGCGAATACTGAGCTGGTGATCTGGTCCCCTACGGTACTCAAACAACCTGATTCAGAAAGTGCCCCACTGTGGACAGTAACCGCAACAGGCTTGTTCGATGAAACAATACTCCCTGCCAGGGAAGAGGCTGCGCTTAAATTAAGATCTCGTGCACTGTAGGTTTCGCCGCTGTTTAGTATAACTGAGAAAGTTACATCCTGAGCGTGTCCTGTAATTGCCGTTCTGGGAGTTATCAGTACGGTAGTGTTGTTTTCTGCTGCAACGATCTCAATGGATGAGAATGACGCAGGTGTTGTGCTACCGTTAGCCCAGAATTTTTGAAAAGGGGTGTAATATTCTAACCCTAATCCTTTATTTCCTTTGAGGGTATAGATCTCTTTGTTTGAACCGGCAGATAGTTCGTAATAAGCCGAAATCAGATCCGTGGATGTAATTCTTAAACCGTTCGATCCAATTACATTTCCTCCGGGACTTTCCACACTTGAAAGGAAAGAACTTAGATCTACGCTATCAAGTCCATTTGCCGGAAGTGATAAGTTAATTGGAGTGAAAGCTCCGTTGGCGGGTTGATCAACCGTAATGGATACAGGCTGATCGTAGCTTAAAAATCTCAGTTTTATGGGAGTGTCCGACATTGAACTAGAGATCTCTGGTGCTGCAAACCAGAACAATGTATCTTTTTGTGCGCTGTTAAAAAAACAGAGTGTTACGGTGAATAGTAGCAGTAAACCGGCTTTATTCATATTCATAGTGGTGGCTTCTAAAATTTCTACAACTTCCGTTGTGCGCTGCAAAGGTATTATAAACTATACTGATTTAAAAATGAAATTGCCCAAGAGATTCGATCGGCTCGGGAATTATTGAATTTAACCCTATTTTTGTTCGAACACATAGAAATTTGGTAAATGAATCCAAGAGCGCAACATTTGAAGATCTACAACAGTTTAAGCGGGGTAAAAGAAGACTTTAAACCTATCAAAGAGGGCTTTGTTGGTATGTATGTGTGTGGTCCAACAGTATACAGTAATGTACATCTTGGAAACTGTAGAACATTTATCTCTTTTGATCTTGTTTACAGGTATCTTTTACATCTTGGCTTTAAAGTCAGATACGTGCGCAACATTAC
>SBGS01000179.1 GCA_006226555.1 Bacteroidota bacterium | reverse complement strand
GAAGCAGTATTATTGTCTCGTTGGAAAGAAGGACCAAACTACATGCAAGATTTTTCTGAGTTCGTTCGTGATACCATTCAGATCACTTTTAAAGAAGCCAAATTCGGAACAAAGTCATATATGAAGAGCCGTGAAGTTGCGGGATTACCGAAATATGCTGCAGATTCGTTGCCTTATATTCCATTCACCGGAGCAAGAGAAATGTGGAAGCTTGAAGTAGCAGATTCTGTTCTAATGGGAGACACTAAAGTGCCGGCAATCAGAGTTGAAGGGGAAATTCCATTCGCTGCTATCCAGGGTAAGAAAAACGAAAAAATATCTTTCGGACAACTTACATCAAACGACACAGCCGGTAGCTGGGAGGAGTAATTATGTCCAGACATCTGGCTGTTGAGATAGATAACAGGCTCATCCATTTAACAGAATTGAGCAACGGTGAGCCCTTCAAAGAACATCTTTTTTCCGTAACTGGAAGAACTACGTATGAGATCAAGAGTGAACTAGAGACTTTCTTTAAAGAAAAAGACCTGTTCTCTGATAATTTCGACGATGTTACGGTTGGGATCGTTTCTAAAAACTCTACACTTATACCAACAAACATCTATGGAGAATCAGATCCAAAAAGCATCTACAAATTATGCTTTGGAGAGTTGAAAGAAGGGGATGAATTAGATTTCAATCGAATCCCAGAACATGGTGTTGTAAACGTATTCTCCTTACCGGAATGGATCAAATCCTTTTTCGTACTCAAATTTCCTCGTGTAAACATTCAACATTCAGGATCACATATGATCAGAATGATGCTTCATAAGAACACGTTCAGAACAAAAGTAGGACTGCACTTGTTCGGCGATCATTTCCTTTATACCATTGTTAAACACGACAAGCTCGTTTTCTATTCGCATTTTGATCATCAAAATGAGGACGACATCGTTTATCATACATTTTTTGTCCTTCAACAAAAAGAACTTATAGAAGAAAAAGGAAGTATCTTCATTAGCAATGGTGTAGGATCGAATGGATCAAATAATGACAAGATCTTAGAGAAATTCGCAAAGATCGGAGACTTGAAAGACTTCGAAGTTTCAATATTTGAAGGACTGCATCCAAAATCCCAGTTGCTGTGCGTATAATCAGAGGTCGCTATAAAACACGTTACTTTCAGTATCCAAAGAACTTTCCTTCTCGACCTACAACAGATTTCGCCAAGGAAGGATTATTCAACGTACTTGAGAATGAGTTCTTTTTACACGATCTTGAAGTGTTGGATCTGTGTGCTGGTACCGGTAGTATAACCTTTGAGTTTTTATCTCGTGAAAGCGGAAATGTAACTGCTGTTGACAATAACTTCATTTGCATTAAGCATCTTATGAAGCTAAGTAAAGAGCTTGAAGTAGGAAATGAGCTCATTATTGTAAAAGATGACCTTCTTCGTTTCCTGGAGAAAAACAATAAAAAATTCGATATCATTTTTGCAGATCCTCCATATGCATATCCGGATCACAATAAAATTCATTCTCTGGTTTTCGATAATGATCTTTTAAATGAAGGAGGACTGCTAATCATTGAGCACGGAAAGGATACTGACCTAACTAACCAAACTTATTTCCAAAAAATGCGTAAATATGGAGGAGTTTGCTTCAGTTTCTTTAAAAAAGATTGATTATGTATACGAGAGGATTATTTCCCGGATCTTTTGATCCATTCACAAAAGGTCATGAAGCCGTTGTTCGAAAAAGTCTTACTCTTTTCGATGAAGTCGTTATTGGTGTAGGTATAAACAGTAAGAAACAATACTTGTTTGATCTCGAAAAGAGAATCGCTCACATAGAATCATTGTTTAAGGATGAACCAAGAGTGAAAATAATGCGATTCCAGACCCTGACTGTAAATTTTTGCAAAGAGATCGATGCAGGTTTTATCATTCGCGGACTGCGTGATTCAAAAGACTTTCAATATGAAAAGTCTATAGCTCATATGAATTACAGTATTTCAGACATTGAAACAGTTTTCTTTTTGACAGATCAGATCTATTCAGCAGTGAATTCTTCTATTATTCGTGAGATACATCAAAACGGTGGACCGATAGATTCCTTTGTAACGCATCCGGAATTACTCGTTTAATTATGGTACAGTTCGTGCTGTAGCTACCTAAAATTGATCATCATGAAGATCTTGCCACTCATATTATTCTTAAGTTTTTTCGGATTTGGACAATTAACCAAAGTAAAAGGGCTTGCCCCTTCCTACGTCGGTAAAACTATAGAGCTCTATGGGATCGAAGATTACTTCAGCATGAAACCGATCCTACTTGCAAAAACCACTGTTCAACAAGACAGCAGCTTCTCTATTATAGTAGACCTTAAGAACACACAAAAAGTCATCCTTCAATCTGGAAACAATAAAGGCTACATGTATGTTGAACCGGGGTCCAGCTATGATGTTTTCATGCCTGATAAGGATAAGTTTGATCCATATCGTCCGAATGGCAATCAGGTAGAGATCTCATTTTTCGACCTCGATTCCACTGATGTCAATTATAAGATATTGGGCTTTGAAAGGTGGATCGATCATTTTATCGGAAATTACTTCTATTTGAAAGATGTGAAGCCGATGGAATTTGGAGCTGCATTAGATCGCTTTAAAACCAATGTAGAAAAGGCTTATAAAAATGATACCAGCACGTATTTTAAAACTTATGTAAAATTCAGCATTGCAGGTCTGGATAATATTCAATTCGCAGGTGAACGAAATAGATATGAGAAACACGACTTTTACATTAAGTTCTCACCTGTAGCCTATTCCAATGATGCTTACATGGAATATATCATAGGTTTCTATCAGAATCTGATGCCAAGACTTTCAAACGAAACAAATCAAGCCGTTTATGAAGGTATTTTAGCCGAAAGTCCAACTTTGGTCATGCGAGCACTTGGTGGAGAATATACCCTTATCAATACGCGAATACGTGAAATGATCATGCTAAAAGCACTTTCTGAGGTTTATTTTTCCGACGATTATCCTCAGACGAACATATTAAAGATCATGGATAGTGTTGCTCATCACAGCCTATTCGAAGCAAATGCCGTTATAGCGAAGAACCTTATGGATCGTTTAACGGAACTTGTCCCGGGAGGAGTTGCGCCTGAATTCAGTTTTAAATCCTCAGATGGAGATTATATCACCTTATCGACTTTCCAGGGAAAACACTTATACATACATTTCTTTGATCCAAATAGTAAAGAAAACATCAAGGAAGTACCTCTGTTAATGGAAATGTATGTCAAATACAGATCAAGTGTTCAGTTTATCACCATCATGAAAACACAGGAAACACTTAGTGATGAAGTTAAAGAACTTCTTGAAAACGTTCAGTGGCCTGTTTATCAGGTGTCAAACGATAATAGTATCTGGAAAAAATACAAAGTAGAATCCTTCCCTTATTACACATTGATCGATGCGATTGGATATGTTGTCATGAGTCCTGCGCTGGGTCCAACACCAAACGGACAATATCAGACGATCGATTACACCTTCTTTAATATACAGAAGGCACGGATCAATCAAGAGTAATACAATAGCGTAACCTTAGCGACAAATGTCATTGCGCAAATGACTAAATTTGGAGAAAAATAGTCATGCGCTTTAATCTTTCGGAAATAAACGAATTGATCAGAGAAAGAAGAACGATCTATCCTGAACAATATACAGATCGAAAAGTTCACAGAGAACAGGTCGAGGTAATTTTGAACAATGCTCAATGGGCTCCTACTCACGGTAATACACAACCCTGGAGATTCAAGGTTTTCATGGAAGAAGGCAGACAAGCATTGAGTGATTTCTTAGCCCAAACTTATTTGAAATTAACCCCTCCCGAAAAACAAGATGATAAGAAATTAGCAAAGCTATTAACTCGTCCGACGTTGGCATCTGTGGTTATAGCTGTCAGCATGAAACGCGACCCGGATGGGAAGATCAATGAAATTGAAGAGATAGAGGCAGTCGCATGTGCCATTCAGAATATGCATTTAACATGCACGGCATATGGATTAGGTGGTTTTTGGGCGACACCAGCATTGATCTATAAACCAGAAATGAATGAATTCTTAGGTTTAGATCCTGAGGATAAGTGTCTAGGGCTTTTTTATATAGGTTATCCGTCAATCGAATGGCCAAAAGCTCACCGAAAGCCACTTGAATACAATACAGAATGGATAACCCAGTAGACAATATAGTAGACCTTGGTCTGATCAATTACGTACGTCATCCGGACGATCCGAATTATGTTGTTTTTCGTATTCAAGACGCAGAAAGGGCTGAGAGTTTTGAAGAAGAATTAAAGAAACAGCAGATCTGGTTTGAACGTGGATCAGAACAAAAAAGACAGCGTACATTTCATTTGTTTGGGATACATAAATCGGATTTTAAACGTGTCGAAAAAATAAACTTCGTCGTTGAGGCTAAACACAAAAAGCCTTTGATCCCATTTAAACCCTTGCGATATTTTGTGCTTTTCGGAGGTCTTGCCATGCTTTCACTAGCTATAATTGGTTATTGTGAGCAACAAAAAAAGCTGGAGCAATTCGAAGAGGTCAATTCATCAGATAACCAATAATGTAAGTAGATTAGCGTTATAAATCGGATGCGTTGGTTGTTGTTCATAGTATTTATCGCTCAGTTGAGTGTATTTGCTCAAAAGAGCAAGGAACGTATTCCTTCCTATTTTGGGTTACAACTAAGCCCCGTCTTCCCTACCCGATTTGTTGGTGAACCCAGACTGGATCTATCAGGAAATGGATTTGAAACTTCGATCAATCAACAAATTGGATATCACTTTTCAGCAACCGTAAGAGCAGGAGTTACCAAGTTGATTGCTTTTGACACAGGGATCGGTTATACTGAAAGAAACTTCAGCCTGACCATGGCTTATCCTGATTCATCATCTTACGGGGAAAATAAATTATCCTTCATCGAGTATGATATTCCTCTTAATGGTCTGGTTTATATTCAATTGACCGAACGATGGTTCATGAATACTTCACTCGGTATTATTATGAACTACAAACCTTCTGATGTTCAGGTGTATACAAAACCTGGTGGACTTCATACATATCATCACCTGGGACTTGCAGGAAATAGACTGAATTTCGATTTCAATGCCAATGTAGGTTTTGAATTCAGAACTGAAAAGAGTGGTTTCTTTTACCTGGGAGGAAGTGCGCGTGTTCCTTTTGCTCCCGTATTTACCCTATTGGCAACCTATACGTATCAAGGAATTGATATTCCCCTTATTGGAGAAGTTGACGGGTCTTTCTTGTCAATCGATTTTAAATATTTCTTCCCAAATATTAAGAACAAAGGTCCACAATTCAATAAGGGTCCGATAGAATAGGAATGGTTTTTGTTTACAATCAGAATAAAAGACTTATGCGTTTATCTATACTTTTTACTTCCATTTTAACCGTAATGTTAATTAGCTCATGCGGAAAAAACCTTAGTACGAATCAGATACAAAGCAGACTGATCGGAACTTGGGATATGGATAGAGTCGAATTCAAAGACAAAGGAACACTTATCAAGAAAGATGTATCCGGAAATTGGAACAAATTCCGATTATCCTTCTTTAATGACGGCACATTGAACTGGATCGATAAAAGTGTATCCGACACTTTTCCGGGATACTGGTATATCAATGAAAAGTTAGAGTGGGATGCTAACAATCAGCAAAATGAAGTTGTTCAACAGCTTGAGCTGTACGTGTACAGCGCTGATGGCGTCGATTACAGATACCTGCTATGGGAAGAATTATCCTTAACGAGCTCTAGATTTAAAGCACAAGAATCCAGCGTGAAAGGAAAATACTATTACAAGCTTGTTAAAAACTAAGACTACTTATCCTCGCGCAACCAATAAGAGAATAACTTCTTGTTTTCATCCGAAATGAGATGAATGTATTGTGGCTTGTGATATTCTCCGATATACAAGTCCGTTGAATACAATTGTTGTTCTCTTGAGAACAAGATCTCTAATACTTCACCTGAGGAAGAACCCTTAAGCATCGTCTCAAATGCTTTTTGGTCAACACGGTATCCATTGCATCCAATGATCTCATCGTTAACACTTAATCCGGCGTTCTCAGCAGCAGAACCTCTTCTTACATCCCTTACTATTAATTGACCTCCTGACGTTTTAAGGCTTAAACCACTGTCACTTGTCGGACGCGATCCATCCTGAATAGTGATGCCGATCTTACTGAAATACGCATTGTAGTCTGGTGTCTCTGTTCCGTTGATATACTTAGAGAAGAATTCGCTCAGGTCTGTATTCAGGAACATTTCCAGCTCCGTTTGAAACTCCTTTTCGGTGAATCCTCGTTTCTTTCCTTCATAATAAGTTGCATAGAGCCTTTGAAGGAAATGATCAAGACACTTTTCTCCCTGGTATTTATCTATGATCATGGCATCAATGATCGCAGCAAGAACTGAACCTTTGGAATAATAGGATATTGTTGTGTTTCTACTGTTTTCATTTGGTCGATATGCTTTGATCCAAGCATCGAAGCTAGCGTGCGCTACAGGCTGGACACTATTACCCGGTGTACCTTCAACGTAATTTATTGTATTCAATAACTTGCCCAAGTATTCTTCTTCAGTGTAATACCCTGCTCTGCGCAACAACAATTCATCGTAATAAGAGGTGAATCCTTCCATTACCCATAGTAACGTTGTATAATTCTCCTCATCATAATTAAACGGACCTAGTTCAATTGGTCTGATGCGTTTTACATTCCATAAATGAAAGTACTCGTGTGCCACCAGAGATAGAAATCCTTTGTAAGCCGCTCCTTGATATGTCCATCTGTTCACGCTTAATACGGTTGATGCAGCGTGCTCCAGGCCTCCTTGACCGTCAACTACGTTGTGAATAATAAATGTGTAATGTTCGTTAGGATTTTTACCAAAAACATTGGTGGCAGCATTTACGATATTGGCCATATCCATTTTTAAATATTCGATATCATAATTTCCACTTCCATAAATCGCAACCTCATGCTCCACACCTGCTGCTTTAAAACTGAAAATTTCCTGATTACCAATTTCAATTGGAGAGTCCACCAAATGGTCGTAATTGTTGTAGCTAAACAAATATTGATCTTTTGGTAAATTCTTATTCGATTCTCTATTGAGAGGAGTGGTGATCTTCGA
>SBGS01000064.1 GCA_006226555.1 Bacteroidota bacterium | reverse complement strand
TGCATCACTGGTGATGCCGCTTATTGGTTCTTCGCGCGCCGGATAGATTGGCAGAAGTATACAAGTGTCCAGTGCTGAAAGTTCTTTGGCGAAACTATCGAAGAAGTCACGCGTTCTGCTGAACAGATGCGGTTGGAATATACCAATGATCCTTTTATCTGGATAAAGAAGTTTAACAGATCTTACAAGTGCATTGATCTCTGTTGGATGATGCGCGTAATCATCAATATAGACCAGCTCTTCTGTTCGGATGTGATATTCAAAGCGTCTTTTTACGCCTTTGAAATTTACCAGCGCTTTTCTTATCGAATCTTCATTGAGACCGAGCTTCGTTGTCATGGCTATACAGGCAATTGCATTCTCAGCATTGTGAATACCCGGAACGCCTAACTCGATATCTTTCCAGCTATTATTTGGTGTTTTAAGATCAAATAGGAACTTCCCATCCAGATATCGAATGTTTGATCCTGCATAATCAGCGGCTAGGTCAAATCCATATGTTGTTGTATGCGGATGATCAAGTGCCACGTTGATATGTCTTATGAGAAAACCATCAGGTGATATCAGCTTAGCAAATGACTTAAATCCATCCTGAAAATGATCGTCATCGCCATAAATATCTAAATGGTCGGCATCCGTCGTGGTTACGATCGATGCAAAAGGGTCGAGCTGAAGAAATGAACGGTCAAATTCGTCCGCTTCGATCACCGTGTATGCTGAATCAGGATCAGAAATGAAGTTACTGTTGTAGTTTGAGCTGATCCCTCCAAGGAAAGCATTACACCCCACTTTACTGTCTTTCAGTATGTGAGCGAGCAGTGTACTGGTAGTTGTTTTGCCATGCGTTCCTGCTACAGTTAGTCCGGTTGTTTGTCTTGTGATCAGACCAAGAACTTCTGCACGCTTGAGAATAGTATGTCCCGTGTGAACGAAAAACAACCTTTCACCTAGGTTTTGAGGTACTGCCGGTGTGATCACGACCAATGTTTCGGACTCATTTTTATAAGCCTGGGGAATATTCGGTCCAAGGTCGTCAAAGTGGACTTCAATCCCTTCCTGTTCAAGTTCTGCGGTCAGTGGAGAAGGTGTTTTGTCATATCCTGCGACCTGTTTTCCGATCAACTTGAAGTAACGGGCGAGTGCTGACATTCCTATTCCTCCTATCCCGAGAAAATAGACATTGTTAAAGTGTTCAATATTTACTTGAGGTCGCTGCATTATCGTACAACGGATTCTATGACATTAACAATTTCGCCTGTTGCGTTTGGTTTGGCCAGCTTCAGGATATTAGCTCCGAGCTTATCTCCCATTGACTGATAGTTAAGAAGGTCAAAACAAGTGCGCATCAGATCTGAAGAAGCATCCTCGTCCCTAACAAGTATTGCTGCGTCCTTGTTTACTAACGCCATAGCATTTTTAGTTTGATGATCTTCGGCTACATTCGGCGAAGGGACCAGAATTACAGGCTTTCCAATTATACAAAGCTCAGAAACGGATATAGCCCCAGCTCGAGAAATGATAATGTCAGCCGCAGCATACGCAAGGTCCATGCGCTGAACGAATTGCATCAATTTAACGCTCTCAGGAATGGATGTTCCTATCTCATTCTTAATCGTCTCATAATAGAGTTTGCCACATTGCCATATCACCTGAACGTTGTCGGGTATTTTATCTAAGTATTCAATTATACTGTTGTTCAGGGTTCTGGCTCCCAGACTTCCTCCGATGATCAGGATGGTTTTTTTTGAGGTGTTAAGATTAAAGTGTTCTATTGCTTCTTCTTTTTTGCCTTCTATTTCAACCATGTCCTTTCGGGTAGGATTTCCGGTCAATACTATCTTTTCAGATGGAAAGAACTTTTCCAGTCCACCGTATGCCACACAGATCTTTTCGACTTTATTCGCAAGTAATTTGTTCGTCTTTCCTGGAAATGAATTTTGCTCTTGGATCACACAAGGGATTCCTTTCATGGTCGCAGCTTTCAACGTAGGACCACTGGCATAGCCACCAACTCCAATTACTACTTGTGGTTTAAATGTTTTCAAAATCCTTCGTGCCTTTAGCATACTTTTCAGGATCTTGAATGGCAAAGCAAAATTTGATAAAGTAAACTTTCGCTTCAAACCCGCAATGGGAAGGCCTACGATCTCATATCCGGCTTGAGGCACCTTCTCCATTTCCATTTTCCCCTTTGCACCAATAAATAGAATCTTTACATCCGGATTGCGACGTTTGATCTCGTCGGCAATGGCTACGGCCGGAAATATGTGACCTCCGGTTCCTCCTCCTGATAATATAACGCGTTCAAGTTTCATTGTTTATTCTTCAGTAGTTTGTTGTTTCGCTGCTATTCCTTGAATGATTCCAAGTGCGACGCATGTCATGATCAGAGCAGATCCTCCCATGGCCAATAGAGGCATATTTTGTCCTGTAACAGGAAATACCCCGGTACACACGAGCATATTCACACTTGCCTGGGTGATCATGAGAATTCCGATTCCAATACTTACATAAGTTTCAAATTCATTTTTCGCATTTAGTCCTATTCGTATGATACGATAGAGCAGGATAAGATAGAAGAGAATAAGAATGATAGATGAGATCAATCCAAATTCTTCTACGAAACTAGCGTAGTAAAAGTCAGCGTAGGCTTCCGGGATATATGACTTAAGCTCGCCGTCCCCAACGCCTTTCCCGAAAACAGATCCGGAATATATGGCAAGCTCAGCGTTTAAGGATTGGGCATTTGCAAGGACGTCGCTATCGTCATTTATTTTATTAAATATCCTGTTTTCCCATGTTTCATAGCGGGGTAGAAGGTTTAACGAAGGAGCGGCTTTATGAGTTAAAACGATCATTGCCAGCAGAAGTATTCCGCCTCCGATCAGACTCAGGATCTTTGTGATCGGAACCTTACCAACGAACATAATGGTAAGACTTATAGCAAAAAGGATCGCAGCTGTTGAAAAGTTATCTTTAACGATCAATCCACAAATTACGATAACAGGTATAACTACAGGTATAAATCCTTCTTTCCATTGTCCAAAGAGCTCTTTCTTTTTCACCAATAGTCGGGACAGGTATATGATAAGTGCGAGCTTTGCAAAATCCGATGACTGGAACGTAAGTCCTACAAATGGGATCTTTACCCATCTTCCGGCATCATTTACTTTAGTTCCAAAGAAAAAAGTAAATAACATCAGGGCCACGGCTAGATAATAGGCAAACTTTGATAGTTGCGACACGTATTTTGGATCGCGAAGATGTATCCAATACATTGCCCCAAGTGAGATTGCTACATATATGAGGTGTTTGAACAGATATTTAAAAGGTGTTCCTCCCTCAACTTTAACCAGAATTGGTACAAAACTGTAAACCGTAACAAGTGAAAAAGCAAGCATGATAAGGGTAAGAACCCAGATCACACGATCGCCTTTGAGGTGGTTTAACAGTTGCTGCATTTTTTATCCGATCAGTTTTGAGAAAGCTTCAATATCATTCGCCGCGTTTTCTCCTTCTGTAGAGAACAACAATACGATCCTTTCTCCTATCCAATTTTCTCTTGCTTTCATCGCAGATTCCAGATTTCCGGTTGCAATGATCGTTTTGATCTTCTCGATCAGCTCTTCCTTGAATTGGATCTCAGCACAATCATAGATCAAAGCAGCTTCGATCTTCTCGATCGTTTCCGGATAATAGGTGGTTGTGCAGCGGATCTGTTCATGTTTACCTATCCAGATCACCGGGAAAGGAAAAGAGGTGAGCATGGTAGAGAGTTTGTCGAAATGTGGATTCGGCCACGAAAAAACTTCCATTCCCTCACGTTTGCCATGTCCATGCAATTCATTGTTTACAAAAGATCGCAACTGAGCTTTTCTCAGGTCGACCAGCTGGTCTGCTTTATTGGATGTAGTGGTGGTCTTTTTCATAATTAAAGAGCGCGAACAGCCTTTTTAAATTCATTACCTCTTTCTTCGTAATTCTCGAATAGATCAAAGCTTGCGCAAGCAGGAGAAAGAAGAACTGTTTCGTCTTTTTTCGCTAGTCTGTAACCGTATGCTACCGCCTCGTTTGCTGAACCTGCTTCGTAGATTTCTGGAATGACTCCTTTGAAAGCTTCAATGATCTTACCGTTGTCTTTCCCAAGACAAACTATTGCTTTCACTTTCTCCTTTACAAGCTCCATTAGTTCGGAGTAGTCGTTTCCTTTGTCGACACCACCAACGATCCATACAGTTGGTTTTTCCATGCTTTCAAGTGCAAACCATGTTGAGTTTACATTGGTAGCTTTTGAGTCATTGATGAATTCAATACCGTTCACTTTTGCAACGAATTCCAAACGGTGTTCAACGTTTACGAAGTCACTTAGGCTGTCGCGTAGTACTTCTTTTCTGATCTCAAGAATGCGTGCGGTAATACCTGACGCAAGCGAGTTGGCAGCATTGTGCTTACCTTTTAGGGCTAAATCGTGGATTGACATAGTAAATTGATCTTTTATGTTTATTGTTAGTTGTTCGTTTTCTAGATAACCGCCGACTTCCACTGGTTTTGAAAGTGAGAATGCGGCTTTTTGTGCGGCCATTTCCAAATGTTCCAGATGTTCAGTAATGATCGGATCGTCTGCGTTGTATATGAACCATGAGTTTTTATCGAGGTTGTTGGCAATACGGAATTTTGAGTTTACGTAGTTCGCCATCTGGTAATCGTAACGATCTAAATGATCCGGAGTGATATTAAGCAGAATGGCCACATCTGCTTTGAATTCATACATACCATCCAATTGGAATGAGCTTAATTCAATCACATACCAATCAAAGTTTTCTGTTGCTACTTGTGCAGCGAATGATCTTCCGACGTTTCCTGCCAGGCCAACATTTAATCCTGCTTTTTTCAGGATATGATAAGTGAGCATGGTCGTAGTCGTCTTACCGTTACTTCCAGTAATGCAGATCGTTTTTGCTTTATTGAAATAACCCCCGAATTCGATCTCTGATATAACAGGAATGCCTTTGCCTCTTGCTTCAATGATAAAAGGAACAGTGTCCGGTATACCTGGAGATTTTATAATAAGATCTGCCTCCAGAATACGTGGGATGTCATGGCTTCCTTGTTCCCATTCGATTCCGAGTTCATCGATCTTAACCAACTGTTCAGGCGCGATGCTTCCCTTGTCGCTAAGAAAAACATAGGCACCTTTCTGCTTAGCCAGAATACAAGCTCCCAAACCGGATTCACCGGCTCCAAGTACAACGATATGTTTACCTTGTATGTTCAATTATCTGACTTTCAGTGTTACAATCGTGATCACGGCGAGTAATATGGACACGATCCAGAAGCGAGCTACGATCTTTGCTTCGTGCAGACCTTTTTTCTGATAGTGGTGGTGGAGAGGTGCCATTCTAAATATGCGTCGTCCTTCTCCGAATTTCTTTTTGGTGTATTTGAAATAGCCGACTTGAAGCATTACGCTCAAGTTCTCAATCAGGAATATTCCACAAAGGATAGGGATCAATAATTCTTTACGGATCGAAATAGCGAACACTGCGATGATACCTCCCAAAGCAAGACTTCCTGTATCACCCATAAACACTTGAGCCGGAAAGGCGTTGTACCAAAGGAAACCAATACATGCACCTACGAAAGCAGAAATGAAGATCACCATCTCTTCTGCGTATGGAATGTACATTACGTCCAGGTAATCTGCGAAGCGAATGTTAGTCGAGACATACGCAAGAATTGCCAAGGCGATTCCGATTATGGCGGAGGTGCCCGTAGCAAGTCCGTCGAGACCATCCGTCATATTTGCACCATTCGATACCGCGATAACAATAAAGATCACGACCGGAATAAAGAGTAACCATCCGTAAGATTTTGCCCAGTCACCAATCAACCAGTTATAATTAAACTCATTGTTCTTAATGAACGGTATGGTCGTCGTCATGTCTTGTGTCACGATCCACTTTGAGTCTGCTGTTTCCGTGTCATCGATGTGTTGCTTGGTTACGAAGTGCTCTCCGGATTTAAGCTGATAATCGGCAGGTACATTTTTGTGAACCTGAACATCAGGGTGAAAGTATAAGATGCAGCCTACGATCAATCCAACGCCGACCTGACCTACTACTTTAAATCTACCTGCTAAACCTTCTTTGTTCTTTTTGAAGACTTTGATATAATCATCCAGGAATCCAATAGCGCCCAGCCAAACAGTTGCTAAAAGCATGGTGATCACATAGATGTTATGCAATTTGGCAAACAGAAGTGTTGGAATAAGGATCGCACTCAGTATAATGATACCTCCCATAGTTGGAGTTCCGGACTTTTGCAATTGTCCTTCCAGTCCTAGGTCGCGTACTGTTTCTCCGATCTGTTGCTTTTGAAGCAATCTGATGATCTTTTTACCGAAGAGCATGGATACGATCAATGAAGTGATCAAAGCCATTCCTGCGCGAAATGAAATGTAATGAAATAATCCCGCCCCCGGGAAGTTGATCTGGTCTAAATAATCGAATAAGTAATACAACATTATTTCTCGAGTTTTTCAAATAGTTCCTGTACTGTTTTCATATCGTCAAAGTCGTACTTCACTCCTTTGATCTCCTGATAGGTTTCATGTCCTTTCCCTGCGATCAGGATAATATCACCTGGTTCTGACATGCTTACTGCGGTTTTAATTGCTGCTGCACGGTCTGTAATGCTCAATGTCTTTTTGAAGTTTGATCCATCGACACCTTTCATCATCTCATCAATGATCACTTCGGGATCTTCTGATCTGGGGTTGTCTGAAGTAAGGATCACTTTATCCGCCATGTTGCAGGAGATCTCTGCCATTAATGGTCTTTTTGCTTTATCGCGATCACCACCGCAGCCAACAACGACAAACACCGTTTCATTTTTCGTGCGGATATCCCCGATGGTCTTGAGTACATTCTCCAATGCATCAGGGGTGTGCGCGTAGTCTACGATTGCAGTTATACCCGTATTGCTTCTGAAATACTGGAATCGTCCGGCAACGGATTCGAGCTTACTTATTGCAGTCAGGATCTCTTCGTGTTCTTCTCCCAGTTCTATTGCTGCGCTATATACTGCAAGAAGGTTTGAAGCATTAAATGTTCCGATCAATTTAGTCCAGACCTCGATCCCATTAAATGATAATAGCATGCCTGAGAACTGATTTTCAAGGATTTTAACTTTGAAATCTGCAATGTTTTTAACGGCATAGGTTTTAATGCGAGCCTTAGTATTTTGCA
>SBGS01000131.1 GCA_006226555.1 Bacteroidota bacterium | reverse complement strand
GCTGAAGTACGTGCTGAGAACATCAAGAAAGAGATCGAGCAATACTTCAAGAAAGATCCGAATGCAGCTAAGATCACTGTGACGATCGTTGAGAAGACGGTTCAGGGTCCTGCTTATGAGGAGGATTCAGCAAACATGGATAAGTATATTCCTTACCAGTATATAAAACTGAAAACCAAATAAGTAGTAAGAACTTATGAAAAAGGGAGCATTTGCTCCCTTTTTTTATACCTGTCAGTTAAATTTAATTGCTCTTGCGGGACTAATTCGTGTGATAACGATAGATGGAATTACCAGTGCTAAAAGACATACTGCCATCGTGCCAATATTCAAAAGGAGTACATGCCAGAGGTTTATTTGAATAGGAACTTTTGATAAATAATATACCGCCGGATTAAGACTAAGAATATTGAATTTGTATTGAATATAGCAAAGTCCGAGACCAATAAGATTCCCCCATATCATTCCTCTTCCTATAAAGAATCCTGCCTGATAAAGGAATATTTTCTGGATGGACCAATTCTTTGCTCCCATTCCTTTCAATAGACCTATCTGATTCGTTTTAACCAGAATGAGTACCAGAAGAGCGGATCCCATATTGATTATCCCGATCAGTATCATCAGAATAAGAATTATAAGCACGTTAAGATCAAGGAAGCTCAACCAGACGAAAATCTCATTTTGACTTTCTTTAATACTGATCACGTGTAATAACTCGTTGTGTTCATTTGGGATGAACTCCAGTTCATCTTTTAATTCTTCCGTAATAAGGTCAAGTTGATCCCAGTCTTTTATATTGATCTCGAAACCACCAACATACTCATCTGAGCTTCCTTTTCCTGGAACTGATTCGAAGACTACCTTTTTACCACCGAAATTAATCGCGTACTTTAATCCTTTATCATCTAGAAATTCCCGCTTTACTTCGCCATTTTCATCAAGCTCAGGAGTACAACTAGTCAGTCCTCCGGGTGAAGTAATTTTTATGTATGTTGTATCAGGTATAGTCGTTTGCGCAACAGGCACATGGATATTTCCGAAGAAATCCGAGGCCACAACACGGATTACGGTATCTTTCATGGGACATAGCGGGATTCCGGTATATCCTTCAAATCCATCACCCCAGTCGCATCGGTAATTACCATTACCTCCTGTAATATCAGCGCGTATAATGAGGTTTCCTCCATAAAGGGTATCTTCTACGCGAAGAGATGCCTTTATCCCCCAATCATTTAATTCTTGAACATACCTAAGATCGGAGATAACGATCTTCGAGTCGAACTCTTCCATTCCCGTCTCATAAATCCCGCAGATCTTGAATTTTCGTTTAACGGGAACGTTGCGCACAAAGAATGCATCAACCACCTGACCTACTTGAAAATGTAATTTTTTGGCAAGGTAATTTGAGATCAGTATTTGATCCGAGCTACCCGTTTTATAGTTAGGAAGCTTACCTTCTTTAAGGTATTCGTCAAAGAAGCTTAGATCATAATCTGCATCAATTCCCTTTAAAGTTGCACCCAGTACATTTTGGTCCAGCTCAGATACAGAGTCTCCATTGCTAAGTTTATAAGAGATCTCTTTAGGTGAAGATTGAAAAAGTACCGGTTTATATGCGACGGGGGAAACTGATTTTAATTCAGGGATAGATTTAAGGTATTCTATTTGTTTTTGCTTCGCACGAATTGGGGATGATTCATAGATACTTTGTTCTCCACCACCCATAATAAAGATGTGTGAACCAAATCCACTTACTTTTTGGCGTACTTCTTGCTGAAAACCAGTAACCACGGCTATAGTGATCAGGTTAACGATCATTGCAAGGGCAATACTAATTACAGATATGCGAACAATAGGTTTCGAAACTTTCTTACCTTGGACGACGCTTTTTAAGGTTTTACGCGATATGAAGAACTCAAATCCCAATATAAATTCATTAGTCAGGCTAAATTACATAAAGCATCTTGCCCTTAAAAGTCTTTTGTTCATTTTACTTGTTTCCTGCGTGCGCGCTCAAAATACAGAAGAGGTAAAAGTAGACACTTCTTTATATGTTGGAGCGGAAAGAATTGACCTGTATCTCCCGCGTTTAGAAGGGAAATCGGTTGGTTTTGTCGGGAATCAAACGTCGGTTATTGGAGGAAAGCATGCGGTTGATACGTTGTTGTCAAGAGGTGTAAATATTGTCAGGGTATTTTCACCGGAGCATGGATTCAGAGGAACTGCAGATGCCGGAGAGTTAGTGAAAGGTAATATTGATCAAAAGACAGGGTTACCCGTTTATTCCCTTTATGGTAAGCAGAAAAAACCGAGTGCAGAAAGTTTGAAGGATATTGATGTAGTTCTCTTTGATATACAGGATGTAGGCGTGCGATTCTATACCTATATTTCTACACTTCACTATGTAATGGAGGCGTGTGCAGAAATGAATATACCCGTAATTATTCTCGATAGACCTAATCCAAACGGACATTATGTTGATGGTCCAATACTGGATACTAATTATAGATCCTTTGTTGGAATGCACCCGGTTCCAACGGTTCACGGCATGACGATAGGCGAGTATGGACTTATGATCAATGGTGAAGGCTGGTTGCCAAAAGGTCTTCTTTGTGACCTTACAGTAATTCCGATGCTGAACTATACGCATGAAATGAGATATAGCTTGCTCATTCCTCCTTCTCCAAATTTGCGTTCGGACCAGGCTATACAGCTTTATCCTAGTCTATGTCTCTTGGAAGCCACATCTGTATCTATAGGGCGAGGGACAGATGGTCCTTTCGAGCGCTATGGACATCCCGATTTTCCTAAAACAGATTTCAGTTTCACTCCGAAATCGGGTTTTGGATCCAAGTCACCAAAACACGAAGGAAAATTATGTTATGGATATAATTTAAAAGATTCTGTTGATCGTATGCACGAATTAGATATTTCCTATTTGATACATGCACACAAGCTTCTTGGACCTTCGATGTTCGCAGGAAAGGAAAGCTCTTTTAACTTACTTGCCGGCAACGGTGAAATGATCAAGCAAGTTCAGTTGGGAATGAGCAAAGAAGAAATAGAAGCTACTTGGGAACCAGCACTTTCAAACTACAAAGAAACGACAAGACCGAAGTACTTGCTGTATCCATAAAAACTTAAGAGTTCTTTAGGTCTTCAGCGCTTTTTAGTACATGTTCCTTTAAAGACTCCATATAGGTAATAAGACGGTCCAGAACGGCAGGCTGTTGAGCTCCAATAATTTTAGCTGCAAGAATACCGGCATTTTTTGCACCGTTTAATGCTACGGTCGCAACCGGGATTCCACCGGGCATTTGTAAAATGGAAAGTACACTATCCCAGCCATCAATTGAATTTGATGATTTTACAGGAACACCAATGACAGGCAGAGGTGTAAGTGAGGCCGTCATTCCCGGTAGATGAGCTGCGCCTCCCGCTCCAGCTATGATAACTTTAAGCCCTCTTTTGTGAGCAGATTTAGCATAGTCGAACATCAGTTCAGGAGTACGGTGTGCAGAAACGATATTGATCTCGTAACTTATTCCAAGCTCCCTCAATATGTTTGCTGCCTCTTCCATTACCGGCAGATCAGACTTACTGCCCATTATTATTCCTACTTCTGCCATATTACCGTTTTGATCACAAAGTTAATGAATCTACCGATGTAAGTGTTTTATGCTCTTCCAGGTTGTCTACGCCCCAGTTTTCAAGTTCAATTGCTGTCCAAAGCTCAGGGAAGAAAATTCTGCGTTGATATCTTGGGTGCATATATTTTTGCCAGTCGCTTCCACCGGTAGCCTCAGCTGTTTCTTTTCCGCTTTCGAGATATTTACGTGCCGCATTAAAGTGGTGCATTACCCATTTCACGTTAACCGTATGATCATAATGACGCATCGCGTTAACAAGGTTAAGATCTTTTCGATCTTCTGCAGGAAGAGATTTGAATTTTGTCCAAAGATTAATGGTATTGTATTGTTCCATGAATTGAAGAAACTCATCTCTGTATCGTTTCTCAAAATTCACCATCAATTTTGTCTTTTTACCTGTCGCATGGTCAATACCTGCCACTTGCCAGTACAAATTATCGAAAGCGTAGCTGTACGGAGTATTGCGATCGATCGTCTTTCTGAATCGGAAGTCAATCAGGTTGATCAATTCAGTTGAAGCAAATTCAATTTTCCTGTATTGAGCACTTTGGAATCCACTAGCCGGAGTCAATGTGTCTCGGAATTTCATATACTGTTCAACATCCATACCATCTCCCATAATTGTGAAGGAGTTTGCAAGCATGTCGAAATAGCGACTGATCCTCATGAGGTGTTTCGCAAATTTTTCAGTTGAGATTTCTTCCACCAAAGAAATCTGATCGATTTCCCATAGGATCATTTTGAAAAGCAGCTCATTGATCTGGTGGTACATAATAAAGACCATCTCATCCTTCAGATTTGTACGCTGTATCTGAAGACCGAGAAGAGCATCAACCTGGATGTAGTCCCAATATGTGATTGGTTCTGAGTGCAGCAGACCAGACAAATAAACATCTGTTTTTTGTCCCATTGCACCGTACTTTTCATCCAGTGCTTTCAATAGTTCTTCGCGCGTCATATTCTGAGTTTTGTGCCGTTAAAACGAAGTTAATGAATGTTTGAAGAGTTCATCAATTCGAATAAAATGATGTTAAAATATTTTCCGATTTCTAAATAAGGGTGAATTAATAAAGAAAAAAAGCCGCTCCGAGGAGCGGCTCTAACTATTCTTATTATAATGTTCCTCTTAACTCCTGTTCGCGTTCAATTGATTCGAACAAAGCTTTAAAGTTACCAGCTCCGAATCCTCTAGCTCCCATTCGCTGAATGATCTCAAAGAACATTGTCGGTCTGTCTTCTACTGGACGTGTAAAGATCTGTAACAAGTATCCTTCATCATCCGCATCGATCATGATTCCTAAAGATTTTAATGTTTCTAAATCTTCTTTCAATTCGTGGTCATGTGCTGCAAGACGCTCAGGTGCCGCCATATAGTAAGCATCTGGTGGTGTAGTAAGGAATTCTACTCCACGTGCACGCATTCCCTTCACAGTTTCTATGATATCATCAGTAGCGACAGCGATATGCTGACATCCTGGCCCTTCATAAAAATCGAGGTACTCTTCGATCTGTGATTTTTTCTTTCCTTCAGCAGGTTCATTAATAGGGAACTTGATCCTTCCGTTTCCGTTACTCATTACCTTACTCATAAGTGCAGAGTATTCCGTATGGATCTGCTTGTCATCGAAAGAAAGGAAATTCTCGAATCCCATAACATCTTCATACCATTTCACCCATTGGTTCATTTCTCCCCAACCGACATTTCCTACCATGTGATCGATATACTTAAGACCTAATGGCTCAGGATTATAATCTGATTTCCACTCAACGAATCCTGGCATGAAAACGCCATTATAATTTTTACGCTCTACGAAAATGTGAACGGTTTCACCATAAGTATGAATACCTGAGCGTATGATCTCGCCATGTTCGTCCTTTTCGACTGTAGGTTCCATGAATGATTTAGCACCACGTGAGGTTGTTTCTTTCCAAGCTTGAGTTGCATCATCAACCCAAAGAGCAATTACCTTAACCCCATCTCCATGTTTTCTCAAATGATCATTGATCGGATGATTTGAGTTCAATGGAGTTGTAAGAACCAAACGGATCTTATCTTGTTTTACTACGTATGAAACTACGTCGCGACTACCGGTTTCTAATCCTTTGTATGCATGCGACTGAAATCCAAATGCAGTTTTATAGAAATGAGCAGCTTGTTTTGCATTTCCTACATACAATTCAACATAATCAGTACCTAATAGAGGAAGGAAATCTTGTGCTCCTTCAAAAATTTTCTCTAGACCGTAGTCTACACTTTTAACTTCTTTTGCCATTTTAAATTCTTTTCTAATTCATTATTCAATGATCCATGATTTATAGTAGTCTTCTACTTGTAAATTCATGGCTTCTTCTGTTAAACTTACCGGAGCAAATGGGTCGATCATTACGGCTAATTCTTCCGTTGACTTCTGACCAATGCTTCTTTCAATAGCTCCAGGGTGCGGACCGTGTGGAATACCTCCAGGGTGAAGTGTAATCTGTCCCTTGTCTATATTATTTCTACTCATAAAGTCACCATCAACGTAATATAAGATTTCATCTGAATCAACATTACTGTGATGATAAGGTGCCGGGATTGAATCCGGATGATAGTCATAAAGACGCGGTACAAAAGAACATACAACAAATCCAGCAGATTCAAATGTCTGATGGATTGGAGGAGGCATATGGATCCTACCCGTAATTGGCTCGAAATCAAAGATCGAGAATGCATAAGGGTAATTGAATCCGTCCCATCCAACAACATCAAAAGGATGTGTTCCATAAATGTATTCCCACATTATTCCCTGTTTCTTGATCTTCAAGTTGAACTCGCCTTTCTCATCATGAGTTTCAAGATTTTCCGGAAGTCTGAAATCACGTTCACAGAATGGTGAGTGCTCTAAAAATTGTCCGAAATTATTACGGTAACGCTTAGGAGTGTAGATCGGATCGAAAGCTTCCACATATAACAAACGATTGTCCGTTGAGTCAAAATCAAGCTGATACGTTGTCCCGCGTGGAATGATCAAATAGTCTCCATATCGAAAGTCGATGTTACCGTACATCGTTTTAAGTTTTCCTGACCCTTTATGGATGAACAACATTTCATCAGCATCGGCATTTTTATAGAAATAATCCTTTGAAAATCCTTTAGGTGCTGCCAGTCCGATGTGTAAAGATCCATTAACAAAAAGCGTTTTTCTACTTTTTAGATAATCCTCTTCCGGTTGTAGTTCAAATCCTTTCAAACTGATCGCTTTCATATTTTTTGCAACTGCGATCTTCGGAGAAACATCGTAAGATCTGATCGGTTGCGTCACGATAGTGGGTGGATTAATATGATAGATCAATGAAGACATCCCTGCGAAACCAGCAGTTCCAAATAGCTCTTCTTGATAAAGCTTCCCTTCTTCATTTCTGAAGACTGTATGTCGCTTAGGAGGAATTATCCCCAATTTATGATATCTAGGCATTTTATGTTTTTTAATTGATTAATAATAATACGTTTGAAGTAGAGCAATCATTCGGGATTTCTCTTGATCAAGTATATTTTGAGAATATGTAATTCACACCACATACGACAAAAATATGATGAGTAGCATGACTAAAAAAATGATTATAGTCATTAAAATGAATGTGCTCCGTTTGAT
>SBGS01000178.1 GCA_006226555.1 Bacteroidota bacterium | reverse complement strand
AATTTTAATCCAGACTCTCCCAGGAAGAAAGAATTTGGTCTTTCTATACGTTCAGAGAAAGTGATCCAACCTCGGTTCTCATTCTCCATTTTTTTAATCTCTTCAATGGATGCAAGCAAAACTTTCGTTCGAGGAGAATAATGTTTGTGATGCATACCCGGAGTAACCTCGGCATCTTCATTTTTGGCGAAAAGTCGCGTACTACATCCGCTAATTTTTTCAATTTCTTCTACTGTAATTGCACCAACCCTGTACACAACAACTTCATTATTTTCAAAACCAACGATCGTTGATTCTATTCCTTCTTCACATGCTCCTCCATCCAGAATATAAGGTGTGTTTGCACCGTAACAATACAAAAGATGCTCAGGTCTTGTCGGACTGATATAGGTAAATGGATTGGCACTGGGAGCAACAAGAGGAAAGTCGATCTTTCGCAGAAGTTCAAGCGTAATTTCTTTTCTTGGAACGCGAAGAGCCACTTTTTTAGATCCGGCGGTTATAGTATCCGGAACGATCGAACTTTTTTCCAGTAGGACCGTCAACGGACCGGGCCAGAAATGATTCATTAATCTTTGAGCAACTTCGGGTATATCATTGACATATTTGTGGGCCTCTTCCATAGAAGAAATGTGCAGGATCAATGGATTAGTCTTTGGACGTTTTTTTAATGCATAGATCTTTTCTACTGCCTTAGGGTCAAAGGCGTTTGCCGCAAGACCATAAACTGTCTCGGTTGGAATAACAACGAGCTCGCCCTTGTTCAATAAAGAGGCTGCAAAATCTATATCTGTGCCGATCTGACGCATTAGATCAGACTGCCCAGGTTGAGGGGCTTATTGAGAATATTTAGCTTGAATGTAAAGCGAATTTTTTCAGCATATTTTGCATCTCCAAATGAATCGTTTAATTGCTGACTCATGTAAAGCGGGTAATAAACACCGAAGAAATCCGCCACTCGTATGGCCAAACCTGTTTGAAATGCACCATGAACATTTACGCCATTATGGAAGACACCTGCGTCCGCAAATGCACCGATCAAATTTCCTGGAAGGGGAAGTTGAAGGTAGAGATTAGAAGATGCCATTCCAAACGCAGTGGTACCGTAGTAACTGTTTGATTTGAACCCTCCAAGATTTTCTTGTCTTTGCTGAGACCATGTTCCTGAAGCTTCACTTCTTCCGAAATAGTATTCATCGACGAAGATATCCTGAATACCACTCATACCTGCAAGCGACATGGAGTAAGCGAAATTAGATCCTGCGAAATCTCTGACGTATTGATGTCCACCAAAAACACGGATACTGATCCAGCGTTTTCGATTGCGTTTCATGTATCGGAATTTATAAGTGGCTTCTCCAGTAATTCTTGCATAAGACTCTTCAGTAGTTAGATTGGTTACATAATCATTTCTCAAAGCGAAATTGATCTTATGGTCTGGTAAATTATAGTCGAAGTTGTATAAGAAATAAGCTCCGGCATGCTCCATTTTTGATGGCCCCATTTGATCGTAGCGATACAAGGTTTGTAGCCTTACAAACTGAGAATAAGGTTTTGCAGGTCCACGGTTCCCCAGTTTAGCATACCAATATGGTAAAACGGCAACAAAGTAGGAGTCATTGTCACGGAAAGTAGAGTCATTTTTAAAGCTTTTCAGAGCAACACCAATTCTTGATTGTTTTAGTGTGTGAGCCGGAAGACATGTTTTAGAGATCTCACCAATTCCCGACACCATCTTTCTTCCGAAGGAATACATTGGTATAGCGTGGAAGTTGATCCTGTTTGGAGGGACTCCAAAATTATGAATTGCAAGTCCCAACATCGTGCGGTCATATACGTTTCCAGCAATCATTGGAGACCAGAAAATATTTGAACGATCTCTTTCATTATCACCAAGCATAAATTCAACAGACGGGCGTTCGATCTTCTTAAAAATTCCCTTAGCATGCCAGTTGTTATCCTGACGATAGATCTCAGGGATGTCATTTCCTGCATCGATCACGATCTGATCCGCATGACCAACGGATAACTGGGTAGAAGAAACTTTTTTACCAGGCTCGATCCATTGCGTGGCAACAACTGAATCTCCAAGTATCGCGTTTACTTCGATTGGACCATCGACTTGCCCCACGTTTTTAACTTTTACCTCATAACCGTTATCGGTTTGCTTCACACGTTTAAGCTTGTAATTTACATGCTTTGTTGTCTGAATCAAATCTTCGAACAACCAATCCAGGTTTTTTCCTGATGTCTTTTCGAGAGAGGCTCTCATATCATAGGGAGTTGGATGTTTAAATTCCCATTCCGCATAATAGTTACGCATGCATTCATCGAACAATTCTTCACCTAAATAGTCTTTTAAGTAAAAGAATACTAGCCCCGTTTTCTGATACATCACAACACCATAATTTGCAGGTGTGAAATCTGCAGAATGCGTCTCGATCGGTTGATCTTCACCGAGAAGCGATATCATGCGATATGAGAAATCACTCATGTCGTGATGGTCGAGATCATTGAAATGAAATTTGCCGTTCATTACCATGTCCGATAAGGCAGTATTCTCAGGATACTTCGTCTGAACGTATCTTACTTCGTTTAGGGTGTTCATACCCTCGTCCATCCATCCATGAACGCGTTCATTTGTTCCGAGCTGGCCATAAAACCAGTTATGACCGACTTCGTGAACGATGACGATCTCCAATTGCATTTCATTTGATGAATTTCCAATAACTGTAACATTCGGGTATTCCATTCCACCACCTGCTGAAATTGTTCCATCTACTGCAGTTACCTGATTGTATGGATAATCTCCGTTCCATAATGAGTAATAATAAATGGCGTCATTCAGATACTCAGAGGCATCTTTCCACAAAGAGGCGTTTCTTGGTGTGAACATTGCCCATGAAGTAACGGTTCTTCCGGAATGAGGAACTTTCACCTCACTTTTTAGAACTTGATAACGCTTGTCTGCAAACCAGGCGAAGTCATGAACGTTGTTTTGTACATATCGAATGGTCTTGTATGTTTTACTGCTCTCCGGATATGAGTTTGGTGTTTTCGCCCTTACTAATTTATTGTATTCTGCTTTCGGAAGTTCTTCTCTGGTCTTCTTCGATATACTATCGAGAAATGCGATCTCCTCCGGGTTTTGCAAATCACCTGTCGCTCCAACAACATAATTTTTGGGTAATCTGATGCTCACATCAAAAGATCCATATTCAGAATAAAACTCTCCCTGATTCAGGTAGGGAATAGGGTGCCATCCTTCTTTGTCGTATACTGCCGGTTTAGGATACCATTGAGTGATCTGATATGATTGTCCTATATGTCCTAATCGAGATATAGAACCCGAAGGGATCTTCACTTTAAAAGGAGTTGAAATGCGGATGCTTTGTTCCGGTTGCAATCCTTCTTTAAGGTGAATGATAGCAATGTCAATGTGATCGGGGTGATATTCCCAATTGGCTTTCTCTCCATTCACTTTGAAGTCCAATGAATCTATAAATCCTCCAAGAGCTTCTGTCTCAAAAGTTAGATCTGTTTCACCTGAATGATATAGTTGCTTGGCAAGAGCTGTATTCTTGTTTCTATAGGCATTGGGCCATAAGTGAATATAAATCTTGTTTAATACATCGGGAGAATGATTAATGTACTCGAACTCTTCAAATGCTGAAAGGACGTGATTAACGTCATCCAATTGAACATCTATCCTATAATTGACCTCTTGCTGCCAATATTGAGCATAACTAAGTAATGAAGTCAAAAGAAATATCAATATATGAATAGCCCTCATAAATAAGAATTTGCGCAAAAATAAGAATGTTTCATGGGATTTTATGTACAAAAAAGAAGGGGCATAAAAGTGCCCCTTCTTTCTTTTAGGTTTAGTTAATTGTTTAGCGTTTAACAACCTTGATCACATCATTTGATCCGCTGTATTGGATCATGTATGTTCCAGGTTCAAAATTGCCTAGATCAATTACTTGATCGCTTCCAATTGTTATAACGGTTGCAATTATTTTACCACTCAGATCAGAGATCCATAGTGTTCCGGTCTCGTCCTTTAAACCGCTAATAGTGATATTACCTGAAGTTGGGTTTGGATATGCAAACATACTGTTCTGAAGATCCGCATCTGTTATTCCCGCACAACCATCAACGTTAATTGTCCATTGTGCATCATTTGTACATCCGTTTCCATCTGTATAGCTGTAGGTAATTACTGCAGCTCCGATCCCAGCAGTGGCAGGATCAAACGTTGTGCCCGTTACACCAGTTCCGCTGTATGTTCCACCCGCAGGTGTGGCAGCTGCAAGGGTAATGGCATCGTTATATACACAGATCTGGGTAATGTCTGAATAACTTACAGTTGGTAATTGGTTGATGAAGAGATCAACTTGATCCGTATTCTCACATCCATTCGCATCAACACCTGTTACGGTATATGTTGTGTTTGCGCTTGGCGCTGTAAAAGGAGTATTATCTGTGATCGCCGGACTCCAAGTGTATGTATCTGCTCCAGAACCACTAAGTGTAACACTTGATCCTTCACAAACGGTTTGATCATTTCCTGCGCTTACTGGTGGTAGCGAATTGATCACTATTTCAACCATTTCTGAAGCAGAAGAACAAGCACCAATAGTTGCAGTTACATAAACGGTCTCCGAACCTACTGCGCTAATTGAAGGCGTATATGATGATCCTGTATTCACCAAATTGGTCAATGTTACATCGTCATACCAGTTATACGTTGCCAATTGAGAAGATGTTGAGAATGCTCCAAGAGGATATGGTGTTGCGGAAGCACTCCAGCTGGATTCACCGTCCAAGGCATCGATACCCGAGAAAGACCATTCGTTAATGTTCCATACTCCAAGGTTAGGGTGCGATCCGATGTTTCGGTTAGCCCATCCATCCAGATAATCCCAAGCAGTTCCGGTTCCATCCATATTGATATCACCAAATACATCGATCACTGTAGTTCCTTCGAAAAGTTCAATTGCGTCATCACCATTCACGTTACCAGCTGAAGGGTGAGCGGCATTCGGATAGAAACCGAAATAAGTATTGAACCCCGTTGAGTCTGTACCAACATAGTAGAAATCTCCTGCATTCAAGGAAACATTTGGGAAAGTAAATTCTACTCCATTTGTTCCTCCGCCGTTATTTGCTGAGCCGAATCCGTAGATTGAAAGGTCAGCTATATCATCGATTGCATAAAATTCAACCATTTTTGGCAAACCACCTGAAAGAGGACCATCTAGAACACCCGTGATCATCAATGAAGGAGGGATGTTGCCCGTTATTGTAACGTCCGAAGGTGTATCACCGTCGCAAAGTGACTGATTACCTGATGTTGATGGTACAGCAGGTGTATTCGTAATGATCAAATTCAATCTTCTGATCGAATCACACATGAATTGATTTTGGAAAATAACATCGTATGTGCCGCTTTGAGTGTAAGTGTTTCCTTCAAATACGTATGAATCGCAAGCACTTTCGTTGAATACAATTAGATCAGTTGGACTAACTGTTAAGTCAATAACAAAGATCGAGTCGCATCCATTCTGAATGGATGTCATTGTATCATTATACGTACCTGACGAAGTCCAGGTATAGTTACCACTTGGTGATGTATAAGAACCGCAAACCGAAGGAGATAGGTTTGTTGTGAATGTTGGTAATACCGTCAAATCAAGGTTTACTGTAGAATCACATCCTAAAGACGATAAAAGCGTAACAGAGTAGTTTCCGGTTGTATTGTACGTGTTTGTACCAACAGTATAAGATTCGTTGTCACAAATAGTTTCTATAAGGTTAGTAGTAAACGTCGTTACTGTAGATAATGTTAAGTGTACAGTACTGTCACATCCATCAACACTTTGGAAAACCTCTGTATAAGTACCCGCAGTAGTAAGTGATTGCGCTCCGAATGTATAGGTAGTTCCATCACATATTGTAACAGCGTCAATCACATCGAAAGTAGGGTAGATAGTAATATCGAACACCATTATACTGTCACAGGCAACAGAATTGGCTATTGTATCCAGATAAGTTCCTGAAGCGGTCCAAGTGTGATTTCCACTAGGAGAAACATAGCTATCACAGCCAGAGTCTGTGATAAATACATATGAATCACATCCACCTGTAAAGAACTGATAATTGTTTATTGCACACGGCGTTTCAGCAGCAGGGTCTACCCACGTAAAGTCTCCATATTGCGTACCGATACCCATAAGTTGCAAAGAGAATCCAACAGGAGTCGAATTTCCTTCAACAACAATGATGTCAACAGAAGTCAAACCAATGGCAGGTCCATCAGTAGCGGTGATGACACCCTCATAAGAAAGGAACTGCACTCCTCCAAGTCCATCAGATAAAGCAAGCCCATCAGGTGAACCATTTTGCATACCATTAGCAGGAAGTGTGAAACATACCGTTCCATAACCGTTCATTTGGTTCGGAATTACACCAGATAATGGAATACTGTTGTATGCCACTCCACCATTACCGTTGTATAATGTTACAGTGTACGTACTTAAATCAATACCAGCTGGTCCTGCAATTTCAAAACCTTCATTAATATCACCACTTACATTATCGTAGTGAATTTCATTGATGAAAATATCAGTACCTACAACTTGAGCAAACGATAGTCCGCTAAAGCATGTAAGAGCCAATAATAATTTCTTGGATAGATTCATGAGTTGAATTTTTTTTTGTCAAAATTACAACCCAATCCTCAGACAAACCAAGGCTTGTTATTAACTTTTAATGAAGAAAAAATCAGCAAAAATGCACTAAATCGTATTAGTGCATCTGTTCGTCCTCTACATTCTCTTCCGGTGGGAAAAGTTTTTCACTATCCTTGACGTTTTGCAAACGATCTAGAAGGTCTTCCAATTGTGATACTGTCAAACCTTTAGCAATGATCTTCTTGTCTTTATCGAGCACCCACATTTTTGGAGTTGCGAAGATATCATACGTCTGCTGGTAGTTAAGAGACTCTAGCGTTGTGTATTTAGGAATGAACTGACGAGCGTCTTCAAGCGCGGCTGCGTACAATGTGGCAGTAACTCCAACATTGATGAACTCAAGATTATTCGTACGGATAAACTTTTTCCATTTCTCGAAGTCATCTCCCGTAGCTTTACCTACTGAGAAGATCTCAACATTGCGATCGCGCAGTTTTTTTTCATAGAGGGTCTGTAATTTCGGTGTCACTTTCTTACAATGTCCACAGTCCGGATCCCAGAAGTAAAGAATGATATATTCGTTCTGAAGGCTGTAAAAGTCTCTCCAGTTTACATCTGTCGTGTCGCGAAGTAT
>SBGS01000268.1 GCA_006226555.1 Bacteroidota bacterium | reverse complement strand
GGTGTAGCGATCGCAGCTTCAGCAATGATGGCGACTACTGCAATGCAATTGGCAATTGATGCTTTCGGACCGATCGCTGACAACGCTGGTGGTGTGGCTGAAATGAGTGAATTACCTGATGAAGTGCGCGGGCGTACTGATATTCTTGACTCTGTAGGTAATACAACTGCTGCCGTAGGTAAAGGATTTGCGATTGCATCTGCTGCTCTTACTGCATTGGCGCTATTTGCGGCGTATGTAACATTTACAGGTATCGATGGGATCAACATTTTCAAGGCTGATGTATTGGCTGCGTTGTTCATCGGTGGTATGATCCCTGTAGTTTTCTCTGCTTTGGCTATGAAGTCTGTGGGTAAAGCTGCCATGGACATGGTAATGGAGGTTCGTCGTCAGTTCAAGGAAATTCCAGGAATTATGGAAGGAACTGGTAAACCTGAGTATGGGAAATGTGTAGAAATTTCGACTAAAGCTGCTCTTCGTGAAATGATGCTTCCTGGAGCTATCACCATCATTACTCCGGTAATCATCGGATTCGTAATGGGTGCAGAAGCACTTGGAGCTTATATGGCAGGTGTTGCTGTATCAGGTGTTCTTTGGGCGATCTTCCAGAACAATGCCGGTGGTGCATGGGATAACGCGAAAAAATCATTTGAAGCAGGAGTTGAGATCAACGGTGAGATGACTTTCAAAGGTTCTGATGCTCACAAGGCAGCGGTTACTGGAGATACAGTTGGAGATCCATTCAAAGATACTTCTGGTCCTTCAATGAACATCTTGATCAAATTGACTTGTCTTGTTGGTCTTGTTATCGCTCCAATCTTAGGTAATGGACACGGTGCTGAAAATGGCGCTGCATGTCACGGTGACAAAAAATGCAAAACTGAGTGTGCTACAGATAACGCACATTGTGACAAAGCATCTTCTTGCGAGAGCAAATCAGATTGCAAAAAAGATTGCGCTGACAAAAAGGATTGTAAAGAAGGAGCTAATTGCAAATCAACGAAGTGTGATATGTCTAAGTGCTCTACTATGACAAAAGAGGAGTGTGCTAAGATGTGTGAGGAAAAAGGTTGCTCTGCTGAAGAGAAAGCTCACTGTATGTCTATGTATGATGAAAATGGAAAATTCATCGGACATGGTTCAAAAAAGGAGTGTTGCTCAGATAAGCACTAATACAATATTTAAGTTTAAAAAGAGCGGCCTAGGTCGCTCTTTTTTTGTTTGTCAAAAGTCCATTGTCAGAACTTCAATTCTTTTCTTAGGTTTACATGATGATTGTTGTGAGTGTTAACATTGGTTCTAAACGTACGGTTCGATGGTCCGGAAAGAACTATAATACAGGAATATTCAAAAGCCCGGTAGATCATATTTTTCTGGATCGAGAGGACGTCAATAACGATCACGTTGTTGACCGAAAATATCACGGAGGCGTGGACAAAGCGTGCTACGCTTTTAGCGCAGATGAATATGCTTACTGGGGAAAAAAATACCCGGAACTTGAGTTTAAAGGCGGTATGTTCGGTGAGAACTTAACTGTTATGGGGTTAGATGAAACATCGCTGAACATTGGTGATACATTCGAGATCGGTGATGCCATTATACAAGTCTCGGAGCCACGTCAGCCGTGTGTAAAACTCAATATACGTTTCAACTCCAAGCAAATGATGAAACAATTCATTTCTCGCGCCCGCTGTGGAGTATATTTCCGAGTACTTCAATCCGGCAAAGTGAAAAAGGACGATCAGCTGAGATTGATACAAAAAGGTTCTATGGAGATTTCAATACAAGAGGTGTTTAATCTACTCTATGCTGAGGGTGAAAAAGAAAGAGCTCTTGCATTGGTAAACAATGAAGAGCTCGGAAGTGCTGTTCGATCCGAATTAGATCGGATCTGGAATAAATGAATTAATTGATCTTCAAGGACAGACCTAGTGAAACTCCTAATCCACTTGCTTTTAGGTAATTAGAAAGATTTGTCAAATCCAACGCATTATTATTGATGCGATACTCTTTCAAATCATACTTACGATATTGATAGTTCAATCCCAAATTCACTCCTAAAAAGTTCATTGGATACCAGTTAAAACCTGTTTCTCCAACAAATTCAGGTGATGCATATACGTAATCTTCTGTGAATACTCCAGTTTGTCTGTTAATTCCTAACGAGCTGAATCCAGCACGACCACCAATATACCAGTTGAAATTATCCTTGTTCAACGGATAAGCTCTCAACGCTGCTCCAAAACATAGGAATCTGTTTCCACTTGACTCAATATTCTCCTCACTCTCAACATACGAACCCAACTGCCCGTAAAAACCGAGTGATAAAAATTCTACTAGAGAATAATGTACTCCCAAATGAAAAGAAGACACCAGTGCTGCTGATGTGTCCTTGCCAATAACAGTCTCATCAAATTTCGTTTCAGAATAAGTCCCCATGAATCCCATTTCATAATTTCCTTGAAGTGAAAGGGTTCCGGCTTTATGTGACTGGGCATATACACCTGCTCCGAAGATCAATGCTGTGAATAATAAAATCCTTTTCATATTTTTTTGTGTTTCTTCAAAATTAATAAACTACACCCTTCTCTCCGAACTCTACTCGATATATTCTTTATTTTTGAAACAAATCAAATTTCTTATGAGATCATACATCATTCTATTGTTTTCCTTTTTGGTAACAGCGGCATTTGGACAAAACTACCTTACACCAAAAGCACTAATAGAGCTTAATCGCGTCGGAGGTATTGGAGTGGATAACGAGGGAAACATATATTATTCAGTCAGAAAAGTTGATCTGAATTCAAATTCGTCTTCATCTAAACTGTATAAGCTTGATGTTAAAACAGGAGATCGCATCGAAATCTCGAAAGAAGCTCTTCCATTTAAAGACAAAGCGATATCTCCTGAAGGGGATAAAATGATCGCGATAGAGGAAGTGAAAGTTAGAGATGTGTTTGGTACTGATTACTATCCACAAATGGAGAAATCAAATGTCCAGATCTACAACGAACTGAATTATCGCCATTGGGATACATGGGAAGATGGTAAATTCAGTCACGTTATTCTGGAAGATAAAAAAACAGGAGAACGTATGGACATTATGGCCAATGAACCATTCGATAGCCCTCAAAAACCATTTGGAGGAGAAGAAGATTTCGTTTGGGCGCCTGATGGGAAATCTCTGATCTATGTTTGCAAAAAACTCCATGGAACTGCATACGCAGTGAGCACCAATACTGACCTGTTCCAGTATTTCCTGGACACCAAACAAACTGTTAATCTTACGCCTAACAATAAGGGTTACGATACTCATCCTGTATTCTCGTCAAAAGGAACGCTTGCCTATCTCCAAATGGAAAGAGACGGATACGAATCAGATAAGAATGATATCATGATCCGCATGAACGGCGAAAACCTCAACCTTACAAAAGATTGGGATGGTACAGTTAATGAATTTGCCTGGTCATTGGATGGAAACAAGATCTATTTTGTAGCTCCGGTATTAGGAACGGTTCAATTATTCGAGATCGATCTTCCAACAGTTAAAAAAGGAAAATTGATTTATAATCAGCCGAAACAAATAACAGAGGGCCAATTTGACATACGAGGTATTGTTGGTGAACGAAAAGGGGAATTGATTGTCGGATTAGGGGATATGAATCATGCAACCGAGCTCTACAGCATTTCACTTAAAACCGGTGAACCAAAGCAGCTTACACATGAAAATGAAGACTATTACAAAGGTATAGCACTCAGTAAGGTCGAAAAAAGAATGACCAAAACAATAGACAACAAAGACCTGTTATCTTGGGTTATCTACCCACCGGATTTTGATCCGAATAAAAAATATCCGACACTACTGTATTGTCAGGGAGGACCTCAAGGCGCTTTGTCACAGTTCTATTCATTCAGATGGAACTTTGCATTGATGGCAGCACAGGGTTATATCGTGATCGCGCCAAACCGAAGAGGAATGCCGGGATATGGTGTAGAGTGGAACGAGCAGATCTCAAAAGATTATGGTGGGTTAAACATGCAGGATTATTTGGCTGCGATCGATGATCTTTCAAAGGAATCTTACGTAGACAAGGAAAGACTTGGTTGTATTGGTGCAAGCTACGGAGGTTATTCTGTTTTCTATTTGGCAGCCATACATGATGGTAGATTCAAGTCCTTCATTGCACACGACGGGATATTCAACTGGAAAAGTATGTATGGAACCACAGAAGAGTTATTCTTTGTGAACTGGGATCTAGGTGGCGCCTATTGGGACAAAGAAAATGCTACTGCGCAAAAAAGTCATAATGCCTTCAATCCAGCTGAAATGGTTGAAAAATGGAATACCCCGATCATGATCATACAAGGAGGTAAAGATTTTCGAGTGCCTATCGGTCAAGGTTTGGAAGCATTCCAGGCAGCTCAATTACAAGGGATCAAAAGCAGACTTTTGTATTTTCCGGAAGAAAACCACTGGGTACTAGATTACCAGAACAGCTTTATCTGGCACAGTGAATTCTATAAATGGCTTGCTGAAACGCTTTAACATTAATTTCTAACTAGCCGATGGACATAACCTGTCCTAGTTTTTAGGATAATTGAGTCTTGATGAATTTACAGGAATACATCCTTAAATTCCAAAGGAATAGTTATTTTCATCTGAAATAGACATCAATTACTACATACATGGAAAACAAAGTACTTTCAGATATTGAAATCGCACAAAAGTGCCAAATGAAACATATCGAAGAGATCGCTTCGAAAATTAAAATCGATAAGGACGATCTTGAATTGTACGGTAAATACAAAGCCAAACTTCCGTTGCAGCTAATCGATGAGAACAAGATTAAGCAGCACCATCTTATTCTTGTAACGGCCATGACACCTACTCCGGCAGGTGAAGGGAAAACAACTACATCTATTGGTCTAACCGAGGGGCTGAACAAGATCGGCAAACAAACAACTGTTGTATTGCGCGAACCTTCACTTGGTCCTGTATTTGGGATAAAGGGAGGAGCTGCAGGAGGTGGATACTCACAAGTTGTACCAATGGAGGACATCAACTTACATTTCACCGGTGATTTTTCGGCTATTGAAAAGGCAAATAATTTACTTTCAGCACTGATCGACAATAACATACAAAGTAAAACGAACAATCTAGGCATCGATCCAAGGACGATCGCATGGAAGCGCGTAATGGACATGAATGACCGCTCTCTTCGTGATATCGTGATCGGGCTCGGAGGGACAGGTAATGGAATACCACGTGAAGACGGATTCAACATTACTCCTGCATCAGAAGTAATGGCGATTCTTTGCATGGCAACCAACTTCGAAGACCTGAAAAAAAGGCTGGGTAATATCTATGTCGGACAGACTTTTGATAAAAAACCTATTTACGCAAAAGACCTTAAGGCAGAGAATGCGATGGCTATTCTACTTAAAGACGCGATCAAGCCTAACCTAGTTCAGACAATGGAAGGAAATCCTGCGATCATTCATGGAGGACCATTCGCGAATATCGCACAAGGGACCAATACAATACTTGCTACAAAAATGGGGCTCTCCCTATCTGATTATGTAGTAACAGAAGCTGGTTTTGGAGCAGATCTTGGAGCTGAGAAATTCCTAGATATCAAATGCGTTTCGGCAGGTTTAAAACCGGAAGCAGTAGTTGTAGTTGCAACGATCAGAGCATTACGTCACCATGGTGGATCTCCTGCTGCTGAGTACAACACCCCAAGCATAGAACGTGTTTCTGCCGGATTCTCAAATCTAGAAAAGCACATCGAAAACGTTAAGAAATTTGGCTTAAACCCGGTGGTTGCTATTAACGCTTTTCCAAGCGACACGCCAGAGGAAGTGCAATTGATCCAAGAGAAATGCGCAAGCATGGGAGTGCAGGCAATTGTAGCGCATGGTTGGGCCAAAGGAGGAGAAGGTATGACTGATCTAGCCGAAGCAGTTGTCAAAGAGATCGAAAGTGGTAAAAATAATTTTGTGCAACTATACGACTGGAAGATATCTATTCGTGAAAAGATAGAAAAGATTGCCAAGGAGATATACGGAGCTGATGGAGTTGATTACTCGAAAGAAGCACTTTCCGGATTGCAACGTATAGATGCGCTCGGATTGAATGAACTACCAGTTTGTATGGCTAAAACTCAAAAATCATTCTCAGATAATGATAATCTTTTGGGACGTCCATCTAATTTCAGGATAACGGTGCGTGAATTTGAATTTGCAGCCGGTGCTGGATTTGTTATTCCGATCCTGGGTAAAATGATGCGCATGCCTGGTTTACCTGCGGTTCCTGCGTCAGAAGGTATGTTTATCGATAACGACGGAAAGATATCCGGACTCTCTTGATGGCACTATTCTGTTCTGAGAGCCTTTACTAATCCATCTCTGATCTGCTGTACACCCATTGGGCCAGCGATCCTGAACAGCTCCTTGTCTTCCTGAATAAGAAGAATTGCGGGAGCTGTGAAAATTAAGTATTGCCCAATAAGCTCCGGAAAATTTTCAATGGGTACTTCTTTGAACTCAACATTCGGAAACTCGTTCTGCAATAAACGTTCAACTTTCGGTTTAAGTGCATGACAAACGCCGCATTTCCGGGATGTAAAGTACAATAGTTCCATGAGAATGTGAAGTTAGCAACTTTGCCTCTATGCCAGAAACAAAAAAGGGACCTCAAGGTCCCTCAACTTATTCGGCTTCAAAACTGAAGCGCATCGTATATTTTTTATCCGCCTCATAATTAGCCTTTACATTAATACTTTCTAAACGTTCTTGTACACGTCTTTCTAGTACCTCCTGAGAGCCCTTTATATCCAAAATGTATATTGCACCGTTTCGGATAACAAACTTTACTACAACAAATTCCTTTTTGTTCTTCTCCAGGTTAATCTTATCGAGACTAATGAATGCCTTTTTATGGATTTCCTTTACCAAACGAGGATTATTTCCGGCTGAAGTGTTAAGTGCAAATACCACTGAGAATAATGCGACAACTAATGCTTTCATGACTTTTGTTTTAATGTTTATTGTAGGACTCATTGAAGGCGAAATTGTTACAACAAAATTCTTCCGACTACATATTATTACGAAAATGAATGGTAAATGGTGTACAACCGAGATGATCGGTTAATTGTATACATTCAAAAGAACAACAATTTGACGGATGCCAGCACCAGTACAATGGCCAGAACAACATTTAACTGTTTAATTCCAATCCGATAGCTTCCGACAATTCCACCCAGGAGCCCTCCCAAAACGGCAAGTAAAACATATACCCAGATATCTGATGCTAATGTGATTCCGATAGAAAACTGACCTATGATACCAGCTA
>SBGS01000098.1 GCA_006226555.1 Bacteroidota bacterium | reverse complement strand
TCCGAACCAAAAAAATCTGCCAATTTGCGCTCTATTTCTTCTATCCTCTTGGTATTTCCGCTTATCAGCCTGGAACCACCGGAGGCGGGTTTACCTAAACTTGGGTCATCGATCCTTGACAATCCGAGAAAGTCATTGGAAACAAGATCGATCATTCCATCAAACGAAGAAAGGGAACGCATGGTCCCCTTTTCTGATCTCTCATCGAGTTTATTTCTTAAATACTTATCAAGCACTATTCTACGGTTACAACTCGTCTTGGCTGAAAACCATCTTCAGTATTTGCTTTTGCGGCCTTGAGTTCTTCAAGTCGTTCAGCATCCTTACGTTTTCTTTCTTCAATGATCGGATCCGGATGAGAAACAGGTTTTTCACCATCAGCAAATGACGTTTTTGGTATCAGACCTAATATATCGAACATCTCCTTGTCCTCATTGAATTCAGGATTTGGAGTAGTCAACAACTTATCTCCTGCGAATATTGAACCTGCTCCGGCCATGAAACATAGCGCCTGCGCCTCCATGTTCATTTTCGTTCTTCCTGCAGACAATCTGATAACAGACTGAGGAAAAGCGATTCTGGTGGTTGCGATCATTCTGATCAACTCCCATTGTTCAATTGGCTTCTGATCCTCCAAAGGAGTTCCATCAACTGCTACCAAGGCATTGATCGGAATGGACTCAGGTGGTGTTTCCATTGCCATATATGACAGTAACATTCCTACCCTATCCTCGATCGCCTCACCCATCCCAATAATACCTCCTGAACAAACAGAAATACCGGCCTTTCTGGCGTTGTCTATTGTTCTTAAACGGTCCTCGTATTCTCTAGTGGAGATGACATCACCATAGAACTCAGGTGAAGTATCCAAATTATGATTGTAGGCAAATAAACCGGCATTTTTCAGACGTTGAGCCTGGTCTTCACTCAGCATACCGAGTGTCGCACAAACCTCCATATCCATGTCATTTACTGCCTGAACCATTTCAATCACACGATCAAAATCCCTGTTATCTCTAACCTCTCTCCAAGCAGCTCCCATACATAATCTGGAGGAACCATTGGCTTTAGCATTTTTTGCCTGTTCAACTACCTGATCGACACTCATCAATTTATGAGCCTCGACATTCGTATGATATCTTGCAGCCTGTGGACAATAACCACAATCTTCCGGGCAGCCACCTGTCTTAATACTGATAAGAGCAGACATCTGAACTTCTCTTGGGTTGTGAAATTGTCGGTGAATTGTAGCCGCTTCAAAAACCAATTCCAATAATGGTTTATTGTACAATTCGATCAATGCTTCCTTCGTAGAATATTGTGGATTTACTTTCATAATCTTTACCGTGAGGTACAAATATAAGAACTCCTGAGTTTCATTAACGATTCAGAAGACAAACTGCATAAGCCTTAATCGCCTCAGACTGTCCAAATGAATCAACTTTTTCGTGCGTGGTTGCCTTTATTGATACCGCATCTTGTTCTATACCAAGAATTTTTGCTATCACCTCCATCATAGATGGGATAGATGGGTTCAGCTTGGGGCGTTCCAAGATAACAGTACAATCTAAATTCACTACTGTATAACCTTTTTCCTGCACTAATCTATAGGATTCCCTTAATAGAATTTTACTATCAATCCCCTTGTACTTGGGATCTTTATCTGAAAAATGATAACCTATATCTCTTAGATTAGCCGCGCCCAGAATAGCATCACAAATAGCATGAAGAAGTACATCAGCATCAGAATGACCTATGGCACCAAAGTCAGATGGAATTTCAACACCTCCCACCATAAGAGGAATTCCTTCTCCCAAGCGGTGTACATCTACTCCAAAACCGATACGCAGATTCACGACTATTCAGGTTTAGCGCTGGCACTCGTGCTACCTCCTTCACCAAGTGTCATTCTTAGAGTGAAGCGAAGTGTATTTGCCAAAGGATTCTGACGTTGTAATGCTGCCAGATAAGAAATATCGATACCGAACTTGTTATACTTCAGCCCAACGCCAAAGTTGAAGAACTGACGAGCACCTTTGTTTTTACTTTCGTAGAAGAAACCTCCACGTAATGCGAATAGGTTATTATACCAATATTCCAATCCAGTCGCAATATTGATCTCGGACAACTCCTCTTTTAGTTTCGACCCTTTAACTACCTGATAGCTTCCATCGGGATTCTGAATGTAATTTCCTCCTTCATCTTCCGCTATACGTCCCGGAGCATCGTAGAACGATTGGATCATACCAGCAATAACACCTACATCATTTGTCATCCCTGACATTAGGATGTAATCACCATCACTATTGAAATCATAAAATGCCGGTGTTGGAACAAGCAATTTCTGGATATCAATTGCGAAAACAACATTATTGTATTTATCAAACTCGGCAAGGAAAGAGTTACCGATCTTTAAATTCATCGGAATAAAATCTCCCGGACTATTCGATCCTACGTTTGTGTATTTAACCTTATTACCAATGTTATTGATCGTTGCTGCAAAAGTGTAAATACCATTGGTACCTCCTATTTTTGCATCATCGTTTCTATAGGTGAATGAAATATCAGCTCCTCCAACGACTCCTGCCTTTGTATCAACACCTGCAACTGGCAATCCACCTGTCAAATTTGAATATGCAAACTTACCGTTAATACCTACAGATGTTCTTTCCGAAGTTCTAAAGGCATATGCTCCAACCAATTCAAATTCATTCGGTTTATCATCACGAATAACATCTCCTTGGTCACTGGTAAACGTGATATTACCCAAGCTAAAATACCTCAAAGCACCTCCAACTGTGTGGCGTTCGTTGAATTTATAATAACCTGAAACGTAAGACAAATGGATGTCATTTGTAAGCTGTCTTAACCACGGCGTGTAAGATACCGCTATCTCTGATTTCGATTTGGCAAAGTTCAACATGGAGGTATTCCAATAAACAGAATTCGCATCAGCACTTAAAGCTGTACCAGCATCACCCATACCACCTGCTCTGGAATCGGGAGTAATTGCCAAAAAAGGCATTGCCGTGGTGATCGTGTTTAACTGTAGATCGTTGCTCGTTACCCCGCTACCAGTTGGCTGTGAGATACCGATAAATGAGATCATCACGAATCCTATACTACCTATCGAATTGATTACTTTATGCATTTTTTTCATTCGTATTGAGCTGACAAATATACGTAAACAAAAGTCCTTTATTGTATGTCACTCGAATTTCTGACTATTTTAATAACACCAGCTTCTGAAGAGCCTCAGCCTTGTTTCCTTCCGGAGTTGTTGCCAGTATTCTATAGACATATACTCCTTTCGCCAACTGATCTCCAAATTCATCTTTTCCATCCCATGCTATTCCCTGAGATCTGAATCCCGTGGTATGGACGTATTGATTGATCGTCCTCACCAATCTTCCCGAAACCGTAAACACCTGAACCTGAACCTCCATCACTTCGCAGGCCTGATTATGTTCAAAGAAAAACTCAGTTTGATCAGTGAACGGGTTCGGATAATTTAGTACATGCTCCAGTTTCATTTCAACTTTTTCCTGCACAACAAAGATCAATTCTGTTTCCGAAGAATTATTATTGACATCCCATACCTTTATGCGCAAGGTATGTTGCCCCGGTTCAAGATTGCTGAATGGATAACGTATCTCACCTGATTGATACGAATCGAGATCGGCAGAATAATAATCGTTCAAAACGATAGGTTTACTGGTTTCTCCGTCCAGGATGGCTACAAGATCGTGACCAATACCATTACCGGTTGTATTGATCCCATTTTCGTCAAAAAGCTTTACTATGAGCACCGGTGACTCATTTGTAAGTCCTCCATCAACGAAAGTCTCTTCATTCATGAATGCGTCGATCTCCGGACCAACATCGTCATTAATTCCATTCGGATCAACTCCACCTATATAGAACAAGGTATCAAAACCAATAGCGTCATCACTGTTATTTGTTCCGTAATAACTCAATTTACCGTGACCAATACTGTAGTCAATATCCTTCGGAATAATACATGTAAATTCAAAATAACCATTCTGAATACTTGCTTTACCGCGATATGCCTTTGCTGTCTGATTCATGAATGATCTGACAGGTGAGGCCGTAGGTCCATCATTACTCAAGGTCATCTGAACTTTTGGTTTGTCAAAGATGGTTGGATAAAGTAATCCGTTGTATGCATTCTGAACATTACCAAATTGATCTTCTACATGTCCCTTGATCACAACTTTTGAAAGCGCGTTCAACGTATCTGCTTCCAAATCGGGATCTAATCCATTGATACTGTCGGTAACAATCTTTAATTCAGGCAAAGCGATTTTCAGTGCCGGATCACCGATCAACGTAAACGAACGTTTGTTATCTCCTCCAACAGCATTTTTAGTATCCATGATGATCTCACCAAATGTTCTTGGTTCCAGAGCAGCATTTCTCTTAAATACATTCTTATAGAACTCCCTTCCAATCTGAGTGTTGGTACCGAAAAATACAGACCGCGTAGTTGTCATAAGAGCAACAGCTCCTCCCTGAGGATTTAATGCCACCCACTCTCCTGCCGAAACCCTATCCGGATCATCAAATTTTGTAAACTCACAAGTAGCGGAAACAAACAATGGCAAATTATTGATATTGTTCCAGCTTTGGATCATAGGGATCGTTAGCACTCTTTCTTCTGCCAATCCGACCTCACCTCCATGACCAACATAGTTGATCACAAGTGCACCACGCGACATACTCCTGTCTATGTCCTCATTCACATCTGGATAGCGCTCACCTCCGGCTGTAGTCGTTTGCTGATAAGCATCCGTGTAGATCTTCTCGCAATTCATCTCAGGAAAAGAATCTCTCACATATTCATATTGAGGTTCTACGTCAAAGTTCAAGAAGTAATTACCCTCCTCATCGTCGGCAATCTGAACATATCGAGTTCTCCAATCTCCAAAAGTTGAATTTGAACCGGAAATACCACAGGCAGCTCCTGTGTTGGCATAGATCGAAGATCCGTTTTTCATGTAGTGTTCGATCTTATCAACCAATTCCCTTGCATTTTCCTGGGTACTCGCTAACAATCTCCCTACACCTATATCAACTTGATCAGTCGAATTCATGGCATCTGAATCATCCAGCATACCAAAAAAGTCATCAGATGGCATAGCACTAATATGACTCTCAGAATTTAACATTTGATATGTCAAGATAAAGTTGCTGCTATTCGGTACGCGATTCTTAGGATCATAAGTTCCATCACCAAATAACAACAAATACTTTGGTCGTGTCTCTGGAGTCGACGCTCCTCGATCCCAGAACATCTTCATAAATGTCCTTATCGCCCCCGCATCCTGGATCCCTGAGCTGAATTCGTTATAGATCTGGTCGATCCTTACCACGTGAACACTCATCCCCTCAGCTCTGTGTAAGTTTGCTAAACGCTCAGCATGTGTTTCAAAACCTTGATAGGTAACAATAATATAATCGGCTTGTTCTAAAGCATGTAAATTTTGATATTCTAGTTTACCTACGGGAGCTACGACAGAAGGAGTGTAATAATCTTCCCCATCAGAAGCAACAAACCATCTTAATGTGTCCGTCTCTCTCACGAAAGTATAATCTGTTCCGGAAAAAGAGCCGTTCATTAACACGGGATTATGTCTGTCGGTGACATCCCACACGAATCCTGTCGAGGGAAATGAACCAACAGTAAAGGCACTTACATTCCCGGTACCAACTGAATTTAAGTCAGTAAAATTGAACTGATCATTCATAAAAACCAACTGCCGTCTACAATTAAGCGTGATCTTGTCCAAATACGTTAAAACACTTGGCGAATTTCTTGTTATACTGATCTTAAATGGAATGCTTGAGGAGGAGGCATTATAGCTCATTGTATTCACCGATCGTCCATATTCAGCAGATGTTGGTAATGAGGTTGAAAATATCTGAGTTCCTGAAACAGAGTATGTCTGTGCAGTTCCTGAAGAAAGCGATGCATTACTCGCCAACGACACTTCAAAGTTTACTGGTTGAGAAGTAAGAATATTAGGGATCTGAAAAGGAAAAGTTCTTTCCAGGTCTGTATCGAACAATTCACCGTACCATCTTTGACCGCCATTCACAAGAGACACCAGATCGCTTTCATGAGCAGTAAAATAGCTGTATGACGAAACTGTGGTATTCGAAGCTGCAGGTGCGCTCTGAAAGGAGATCCTTGAAGGTGTCTCTGCACTATTTATATTTATAAAGTAAACAGAGGTATTGGAATAAATGTGTTTATCCCTGTAAAATGCGCCAGACCCCTCGTACCATCGATCAGGTCCCCATCCATAGAAAAGAATATAATCACCGGAATCAAAGCTTCCATCACCATCTCCAATAATGTCTATTGCATTCTTGGCAAGGTCATCTGTTCTAGGCATACTGTTAAGCTCTGGAAGTCTGCCGTCTCCATTACCATATATATTTATCCAATTTGGATCGATATTATCGACATCTATTCCCAGGGACACGAGAAAATCATAATCGATCTTGTAAACACCATCCTTATCAACGCTTATTTTATACCAATCACCGGAACCAGCGCGTAGGACTGAATTGGCAGCGTAGCTCTTATTGGATTTTTTATACGCAACATCAGCTTTTACTCCCTTGTTGTAGCGAATTGTCACAACACGTTTGATCACCCCATTCACTTTTATATATGGTAAAGCGTTTAAAACCGCATACCGCTCAGTCGCGGCGTTTACAATTTTAAAATCAGGTAAATTAGTTGGGATATCCGCATTTCTGTACTGCAAATATTCAATTTCGGAGGAAGATGCCTCCTCCGTAAAAACATTCACAACATTTATTTCCTGATTAGATTCCAGCGGAATACGATAATAAATATTCGGTAAATAAGCATTGTATTCTTGCTCTTCGATCACGGGTAATAAAAATTCCCTTCCACCAATATTAGTAGCCCTACTATCCGACCATTTCACACTAATAGCCTGTGAACGCTGGGAAAACGACGAAAAAACGAGACTAAGAAATATAACTATGAGTTGTATTCTTTTCATATATAGAAGAATCGAAAAGGTTCAATTGTTAAGTTCTACAAATTTAATTCAGTCTGAGTCTAATCACAAACTTGACTCACAACCTTGTAAAAAAACGGAACAAACCTTTGAATATTTTACGCTTATTGTAATATTTGTAACTTTATCGGAATCTAACCGTTAAAGTAGAATTGATAATAACGTAATCTGAGCTAAGTTTTAGATTGATGAGAAGACTCAAAAATACCGTACTGATCGCAGGATGCTTGCTAATGTCAAGCAATATCTTTGCACAGGATCCACAATTCACGCAGTTCTACGCGAATCCGATCTATTTGAATCCTGCGTTCGCAGGGTCACATGGTTGTCCACGTTTCAACGTCAA